>NZ_JAEUFG010000145.1 GCF_018588585.1 Bacillus sp. SM2101 | reverse complement strand
GGGAATACTGAAACTTTTACTGGTATTTATTCGTTAATTATTAAAAGGGAGGAACAATGATGAGAATAAATACATTGTTATTTGTAATTATAGTATTTTCTTCGTTTTGGATAACTGGTTCTTCAAACGAAATGTTTAAAGACACGGAAGGAAGGGGCGAGGAATTTCCCCCATCTATGTCAGGGAAGATTAATATAAATGAAACGGATTATGAAATGTTAGTAGGTAATTACAAATGGAAAAGAAAGCAAGGTTTATATACTCAGGTTGTACAAACTGATGCTAGTTCTCCGTACCAAATTGCTGATAATTTTGAATCTGTTAGAGTCGAACCCAACGATAAAATTAATATTCAGATTGAAGGCAATCCCCAAATAACTGTTTACTTATGGAATGAAAACGGAAGAGAAATGGAAGTTATGCTAAATGATAAGCAAGTATTGATACCAAATAGTAAAGGTCATAATATATATGAAGTATTAGCTAAATGGCCTGATGGTGAA
>NZ_JAEUFG010000144.1 GCF_018588585.1 Bacillus sp. SM2101 | reverse complement strand
TCTTGTGCATCATTTTCTTTTAGTTCTCTCAAGATTAGCCTTTCTGTTTCTAATTTAGGAAACATATTCTCACTCCTTATATAAAATTTTATACAGTACTCAATTGAAATATTTACAATTATATAACAATTATTTCAAATTAAATAAATTTTTACAAGAAGACATTTAGCAATTGGAGCTGTACGTAGTATAACGTCATTAGATAAGGTTTAATCGGGAATTAAAAGAGAGAAAAGATAACATACAGCTGAGAAAAATTATTCTGTTCATGAAAGAAGGTTGACCAGGGAGGTTGGCGGAAGGACCTTTATTAGTTTTACAGTTGTCTTGTTGGCAGCTCTCATTATAATCAAACAGATTTTCAGCAATATGGCGCTTGTGCGGCCGAGCTTAGGTCGTATCATATAACGGGTGGGATTCCCGTGGAGTAAGAATTAGCCATTCACTCGTAGCGAGTCTTGGAGGACTAAAGGTAACTTTAGTCTTTAAGCGTAGACAGTTAGGTGGCGGGC
>NZ_JAEUFG010000143.1 GCF_018588585.1 Bacillus sp. SM2101 | reverse complement strand
TGGTATGCCTCTATTTATCTTAACACAGGTACAAAAATATCTTTAGAGATTATTATTGACATCCTATTAGCTGGTATTGTTGAATAATATTGTCAATGGCCTTAGGACTATACAACTCGTTAATCATTGAGTTTCTTTATCTGTTCTCTAAAGTTAGTGATATATTTTCTCCTTAAAGTAACTTCAATTCCACAAACAGTTTTTTTAAGATAGGAATCTAAGAAACTCATATGTATGAGAAATGGAAAAATGGAATAATAATAATAATACAAACCTTTCAAAGGGGATGTTTTATTGTTGAAAAATAAATTTATTTTTATTGGAGTAATTTTCACATTGACTATATTAGTTGTAGCAATTTATTTTAGTAATCATTACAAATCTGAGACAGTAAAAGCGCAAACCCATATGCTTAATAATTCAAATGCCAAAGATGAGTTACTTGTAGATATATTAATTCTAGATATTTTTAAAGCAGTAAAAAATCAATATAAATTAAGTAAAAGCACTCCA
>NZ_JAEUFG010000142.1 GCF_018588585.1 Bacillus sp. SM2101 | reverse complement strand
ATTGTATTTTGTTATTAAGCTAATTGGAAAATTTGAGGTTCATTGTTACTTCCTTCGATAGGAACGAATGCTGTATTTTGACCTGATATTCCAGTACCTCCACCCTGCTCTATCCATACTATCATCATACACATCCAACAAACCATTGTCATTACAAATAAATAGGTATTCAAATGTTCTCCCACCTCTAAAAAATTTTTATAGAATATACTATTTATAACGTTATTTATTTCTTGGACTGGCATCATATAGCTAGCCTATTTTTCTGTTAATTAGCGAAATTATCCATAATACAGGACTTATTCGACTAAATTTCCAACATGTTTACTTAATAAGAGCCACAATAACCCACGTTATAATTGCGATTATAAGGTATGATACAGTCCGTATTACTCTGATGTATTCTCGTTTTTAGTAAACACAATGTCCACTGAGGTGACTAAAATATCTTGGTTGAAGCAATATTAGTCAAAACATCAAGAAAGGCGCTCTCAGTATTATTACTGACAAGCGCCA
>NZ_JAEUFG010000141.1 GCF_018588585.1 Bacillus sp. SM2101 | reverse complement strand
GGAGTTCTTAAAGCTGCGAATTGCTGACCCTAGTCTACTAAGAATAATTAGTAGATTTCTCAAAGGTGGGTATATGGAGGAAGGGAAGAAATACAAAACAGATAATGGCACACCGCAAGGTGGGGTAATATCTCCTGTATTAGCCAATGTATATCTCCATTATGTACTCGATTTATGGTTTGAGATAAAGGTCAAGAAACAATGCAAGGGGCGGGCATATATAGTAAGGTATGCAGATGATTTTGTGTGCTGTTTTCAATATAAGAGCGAAGCTCTGGAATTCTTTCAATCATTAAAATATAGATTAAAGAAATTTAACTTGGAAGCTGCTGAAGATAAGACCAAAATAATACCCTTCGGGCGGTTTGCAGAAAAAGATGCGAAACAAAAGGGGAATAGTAAACCTGAAACTTTTGATTTCCTAGGATTTACTCACTATTGTAGTAAAAGTAAACAAGGGAAATTTCGGGTGAAGCGGAAATCGAGTCGGACGAAAGTCCAAAGTAAATTAAAAGAGTC
>NZ_JAEUFG010000140.1 GCF_018588585.1 Bacillus sp. SM2101 | reverse complement strand
TGTTGATATTTCTGTTTACGTGAGACGAAATCAATCAATTGCTTTCGAATTTGTTTTGGATACTTACGTTCACTTCTAAAGGCTTTTCGTTCTGAAACGTCTGACGTATCTTCAATTTGTTTATCATACTCAGTTACGACATCGTCTATTTTTGGAACCAATTGAGCGAGCTCTTCCAATGATAATTGCTCAGCCGATTCACGTTCAATTTCAGGTATGATTTCATTTTTAAGTAACTCATTGTACAATTGGTTTGACTTTTCAATTAAACTCTTATGATAGTTCTCAATGGATTTCTTCCATACGAACGTAAATTTATTCGCATTTGCTTCAATCTTTGTACCATCAATAAAAATCGCTTCTTGATCAATAAGTTTTTCTTCAATCAATTGGCAACGGAATTGGACAAAGCATTCTCGAATTAATTCTTTGACTTCTGGTTGAACACGGAATCGATTGATTGTGCGGTAGCTTGGTTCATATCCTTGAGCTAGCCACATCATACGAATACTGTCTTTTAATAGGGCTTCAATTTTGCGTCCAGAAAAGAC
>NZ_JAEUFG010000139.1 GCF_018588585.1 Bacillus sp. SM2101 | reverse complement strand
TTTTCTATGAAAACTCCTGAGGTACCAAGCCCAACAAAATTGTTATCAAGTGATAAATCTACTGTTTGAGCTGCTAAGTATATCTTCATTAGTTCCGGTCCCGGTTCTCCTGTTGCTCCTTGAGGACCTTGAGGTCCCTGTTTCCCTGGTGGTCCCTGAGGTCCTTGTGGTGGCGGTGGAACTACCCTACATTTACAATCTTTATCTTTCATTGATAATTTTCACCTTCTATAATTGTTTTTACTCTAATTTATGGTTATTTTTTATATAAGGTTGGACTAACGTATATAACGTGACTAAAATGTGCGATTGTCTATATTAATAAGGTCAACGGGAGCTAAGCTACAATACTCTGAAAAGTAGATTCCTGACTATGAGAAATGCAAAAAGTTCCAATTTATCATTTCTGAGATACTGTAATTAATAGACTCATTAAGTGTCCAAAAATAAATTAGTGACGGTCATCTGTATTTCAGATTAGCGCCATATCGTATTATGAGGTCAGCCAGTAACATTTCTGGTTGACCTATTTTTAATAGGTATTAATCTTAAGG
>NZ_JAEUFG010000138.1 GCF_018588585.1 Bacillus sp. SM2101 | reverse complement strand
GACTCACGTACACCTCTCAATGTATACGGCTCTCCGCATATCATCTAAATGTTTAGACTTGTTTAATACTACTCTAAGGTTTTGTAATGCCTCACGCATTAACCTCATTTTGTATCAAACTGATAAGCTATCCTCCTTTGCCATGTAATAGGCTTTCCCTATCTCAGACTACTACGAGGACTCCGTTACCTTATCGGATTTTCAAATACCTTGTGTATTATAGCCTTAAAGGCATTCCAACTTAGGCAATCCCCATTTAGGTGGCTAGAAACAAGCTTGTCATAATGTCGGATGTGACATTCGTCTTTTAACGTATATTACGATCGATAGGTTCAGGTACCGCAATTATTACACTGTGCTTATGTGCAATAATCTAAACCTTATAACGTTTCATTCGCCTTTCGTTATATGTTTGAGTGGCCACTCTCAGACTATCATTCAAGCAATACAGCTTTCATCCTCGTTTATGACATTTCATTTTGCCATTCAGTCGTGACGTAGCGACTCGTCAACTCATGACTTTCCACACCATGCTACACTCCCCGTTAGGTTTCCCCTTCGG
>NZ_JAEUFG010000137.1 GCF_018588585.1 Bacillus sp. SM2101 | reverse complement strand
GATAATCGGTTGTATCGAGGTAAGAAAATATTAGCCACAGATACCAAGTTAAAGGAGCTATTAGTATGAGTATGAAAAAATGGATAAATATGGATGTCGATCAACTTGAGTTACTAGACGTAACAGACATAGAAAAGGCACGTGTCAAACAACATTTACTAAAAAAACGCAAAAAATTACCGGTTTGGCGTAATATTGCTGTTGCAGCTGTTATCATTGTTGGAGCTAGTACGGCAACAGGTTTTGCATTCCCGTCTCTTGCATCACAAATTCCGTTTATGGATAATGTAATTAATTATTTTATTGATGAAGAACAACATTACAAAAATTTTGAAACCTTTTCTACTGATATTGGTCTTTTGCAGACGGATAATGACGTTACCGTCATGATTGATAACGCGGTATACGACGGCACCAACATTACAGTATCGTTTGCGATTGAAACAAATCATGATTTTGGAAAAACGATGAAAATGAGTGGAGGAAACTATTTTAATGTCATTGGTGAAACCGGTAGTGGTGGTAGTTATCAAATTAATAAGATTAGTGATACACACTATGTGGGCTTATCAA
>NZ_JAEUFG010000136.1 GCF_018588585.1 Bacillus sp. SM2101 | reverse complement strand
GATAATCGGTTGTATCGAGGTAAGAAAATATTAGCCACAGATACCAAGTTAAAGGAGCTATTAGTATGAGTATGAAAGAATGGATTAATATGGATGTTGATAAACTTGAGTTATTAGACGTAACAGACATAGAAAAGGCACGTGTCAAAAAACATTTACTAAAAAGACGCAAAAAATTACCGATTTGGCGTAATATTGCTGTTGCTGCTGCTATCATTGTTGGAGCAAGTTCGGCAACAGGTTTTGCATTCCCGACTCTTGCATCACAAATTCCGTTTATAGATAATGTAATTAATTATTTTAATAATGAAGAGCAACATTACAAAAATTTTGAAATATTCTCTACTGATATTGGTCTTGCGCAGACGGATAATGACGTTTCGGTCATGATTGATAACGCGGTATACGACGGCACGAACATTACAGTATCGTTTGCGATTGAAACAAATCATGATTTTGGAAAAGCGATGAAAATGAGTGGGGGAAACTATTTTAGTGTCATTGGTGAAACCGGTAGTGGTGGTAGTTATCAAATTAATAAGATTAGTGATACACACTATGTGGGCTTATCAA
>NZ_JAEUFG010000135.1 GCF_018588585.1 Bacillus sp. SM2101 | reverse complement strand
TTCGGTGTTAGTCCCGTCCTTCATCGGCTCCTAGTGCCAAGGCATTCACCGTGCGCCCTTTCTAACTTAACCTTAAATTAATGATAAGCGGCAGATTACTGCGTTGTCTTCGCTTCCTCCGTTGCTCACGTACCCAAAAACGTACGCTCCGCTACTCGGAAACTCGACGCCTTGTACTCTTTGCTTCTCATTAATTTTTAAACAAATGATCAACTTCGAATCTCATCGTCAGCTTCGTTCTTCCACTGCTCATGTATGCAAGATACACTCCGCTGCTCCAGAACTTTGCTTCCTCGACCTTCTCGTTGCTAATTTGCTTTTTTTATTTGACCAACGGTCAAACCGTCATCAAATAATGAAAAAAGATTTTCACTTTCTTCAATGAATGTGTCGTTATTATCTAGTTTTCAAGGAACATCGGTAAAAAATAGCCATCGAATTTCTTCGTCAGCTTGTTGTTTACCTTCTTCATTTTGAGAGAATGTTCTCTCAAAACTAAACAAAAACAAAAGCGTCTTTTTATATGAAGTCTAGCTTCACATATTTCCTTAGAAAGGAGGTGATCCAGCCGCACCTTCCGATAC
>NZ_JAEUFG010000134.1 GCF_018588585.1 Bacillus sp. SM2101 | reverse complement strand
ATAACAGTCCTCAAAAACCCGGTTAGCTCAATAACATTTTAAGTCTAAATAATGTGTTGAATTTTGATAAATATTACCCTTTGAAAACCCAATAGCAGTATAGAATTTACTAGCCTCATCAGTATCTGTATAAAGCACCAATACATTAAAATAGGTTTTTGCTTCAACAATTATCTTTTTCACTAATAGACTTCCCAATCCGTTTCTCCTATACAACTTACTAACATAAAACCTTCTCAATCTGCCTATATAAGGTTCTTTTGAAAATGGGTCTATATTAATACCACCAACTGCAACCAAACTACCTGTCTTATTAAAAACACCGTACAATGCTTCACCAAAATTATTAAATTTATTTGTACCAGTTTTGTAGTCATTAATTAAACGTTCCACAAAACGGAAACCCTCTTCTTTACTCTCCATCACTAAAGCGTTTAGTCCAGTATTAAGCAAATCATCTATTTCGATAACTACGTATTCATCCATATTCCCTCCAGGGTATAAGATTTTACAACCTTAGAAGTAAAGTTTTTACTCCATAAACTCTCGTTAGCTTGATTCCAATTATTTCAAAAAATGACGATTAACTCAATCTTTTTTT
>NZ_JAEUFG010000133.1 GCF_018588585.1 Bacillus sp. SM2101 | reverse complement strand
TGTCATTGGTGAAACCGGTAGTGGTGGTAGTTATCAAATTAATAAGATTAGTGATACACACTATGTGGGCTTATCAATATTAACACCACATTTCAAAGATGAACAATACCCAGAAACAGTGGAAATTACTTGGTCTCCTCATACTTTTTATAGCATGTCTAATGATTTAGAGGTTAAGGGGGATTGGTCTTTCGATTTTTCATTAGATCGTTTAGAGGGAGATATTCAGCTTGTGAATGATACTGTCCAGGACAAAAATGTAAACTTCACACTGAAATCAATTGAATTCACAGATGTTTCGACGATTATTGCCTATGAGCAAGTTGTGACAGACGAATTACTGAAACAATGGCCAAGTATAACACCTGTATTCCGAGTTTCAGATAATCTAGGTAATGTGTACGTGAATGAAACTGGTGGTAGTGGTGTTTCACCTGATAATGGGAAGACCTTTGAAGGAACGACAACATTCGGTACAATACAAGAAGGTGCTAGTCAGCTTATCATTCAACCAGTTGAAATCGCAAGTCTAATGTCTGGGCAAGGTCATATCGAAATTGAGCTCGATCCGATTGTTATTGAGTTGAAATAAAGGAAAACGTGAA
>NZ_JAEUFG010000132.1 GCF_018588585.1 Bacillus sp. SM2101 | reverse complement strand
AGAAGCAAGTGAAGAACAGGAAGAATCAACTTCAGAAGAAGCAAGTGAAGAACAGGAAGAATCAACTTCAGAAGAAGCAAGTGAAGAACAGGAAGAATCAACTTCAGAAGGAGCAAGTGAAGAACAGGAAGAATCAACTTCAGAAGGAGCAAGTGAAGAACAGGAAGAATCAACTTCAGAAGAAGCAAGTGAAGAGCAGGAAGAATCAACTTCAGAAGAAGCAAGTGAAGAGCAGGAAGAATCAACTTCAGAAGGAGCAAGTGAAGAGCAGGAAGAATCAACTTCAGAAGAAGCAAGTGAAGAACAGGAAGAATCAACTTCAGAAGAAGCAAGTGAAGAACAGGAAGAATCAACTTCAGAAGGAGCAAGTGAAGAACAGGAAGAATCAACTTCAGAAGGAGCAAGTGAAGAACAGGAAGAATCAACTTCAGAAGAAGCAAGTGAAGAGCAGGAAGAATCAACTTCAGAAGAAGCAAGTGAAGAGCAGGAAGAATCAACTTCAGAAGGAGCAAGTGAAGAGCAGGAAGAATCAACTTCAGAAGAAGCAAGTGAAGAACAGGAAGAATCAACTTCAGAAGAAGCAAGTGAAGAACAGGAAGAATCAACTTCAGAAGA
>NZ_JAEUFG010000131.1 GCF_018588585.1 Bacillus sp. SM2101 | reverse complement strand
ACAGAAAAGCTGTACGGATTCTATTCGTTCTTTTTCTTTTTCCAACCCTTTAACATCTCTTCATCTATTTCTGCAATTACTTCTTGAGTTCCATCCTCCATATTTTTTTTCACATCTACATCTTTTTCATTACTGATTGCATACCAGAACCTTTTATCACCTTCAACATCAACGATCTTAGCTTTTTCTTTCCCTGCATAGACTTCCTCAATTGAAACATCATTTATAGCACCAGAATATATATATGGTACTTGGTGCATTGAAGACCATTTTACAGGAGTATCCCATTCTGCCCCTCTAGTTTGCTTCCAACTCCATGTACCATTTTCTTGTTCAAAATATGCAATAAATATTTGTTCTCCTTGGAGCTTGTTTTCTGTAAATATGGCAATTGCATCATTTGGATGAACTACATTTTGTTCCTGATACACAAGAGAGTAAGAGTAATTTACTTCTTCATCGTATTCATTTTTCAGTTCCATCTTTGAATGAAAGAAATCCTCAAAAGTTTGTTCATTAGAACACGCGACCAACAAAGTCAAGATTGGGATAACGGTTAGTAGTATTTTTTTAATAATCTTCACCTACTATTCTTGATAGTAATATTCAATTAACATGCCCT
>NZ_JAEUFG010000130.1 GCF_018588585.1 Bacillus sp. SM2101 | reverse complement strand
TGTTTGATGAAAATCCCTTTATTTGCTGTCAAAGCTCCAAATACGGAAGCAATTATCACGCATATTAAGAAAAATAATTGGATCATAATTTTGCTTGAATCTGGAACAAATAAAACTCCCCAGAACAAACCAGCTGCTAGAAACCCATTATATAAACCTTGATTAGCAAATAGGGTCTTAACTTTTGGAATTTCGAGAACATCTTTTGTGACTCCAAAAGTTTTTTGGGCTACTCTACTTGTAGAAAAAAACATCTCAAGAATCATGATATATACGTGCTCGATAGCAACAAGCAAAGTAAAAATAATAGCTAATAAATGCATATACACACTCCTTTTACATATTAACCAAAACATTATTCTATTATATGGTCCTATACACAATAAAGAAAGATCATTATTCTAAATATTATTATGAAAATTTGGGGTTCTTTTTTATGTCGCACTTTATTTTAAATACGTAACATTTACTCTTAGCTATTATGAAACTCCTTATTATTTAGATAGTTAACGACTAAAGACTATATTTTTCGTCTGATACCTCTAATTTTTAATCACCGGAATATCACTTGTGTATCCTTAATAGGTAAACTATCCTTAAGGAAGTCCAGATAGCCTTTACTACCTTCTTGCGCCATATTGTGGAAGATCAG
>NZ_JAEUFG010000129.1 GCF_018588585.1 Bacillus sp. SM2101 | reverse complement strand
TGGAGTGCTTTTACTTAATTTATATTGATTTTTTACTGCTTTAAAAATATCTAGAATTAATATATCTACAAGTAACTTATTTTTGGCATTTGAATTATTAAGCATATGGGTTTGCGCTTTTACTGTCTCGGATTTGTAATGATTACTAAAATAAATTGCTACAACTAATATAGTCAATGTGAAAATTACTCCAATAAAAATAAATCTATTTTTCAACAATAAAACATCCCCTTTGAAAGGTTTGTATTATTATTATTCCATTTTTCTCATACATATGAGTTTCTTAGATTCCTATCTTAAAAAAACTGTTTGTGGAATTGAAGTTACTAAAAGGAGAAAATATATCACTAACTTTAGAGAACAGATAAAGAAACTCAATGATTAATGAGTCGTATAGTTCAAATACCATATGACAATATTATTCAACAATATGGCGCATGTGCGGCCGAGCTTAGGTCGTATCATATAACGGGTGGGATTCCCGTCGAGTAAGAACTAGCCATTCACTCGTTTTGAAGATACTGAACTTCTATATTGAAAAGAGGTCAGTAAATTATGTAGTGGATGTCGATATTAAAGGATTCTTTGACAACGTTGACCACACATGGATGATGGAGTTCTTAAAGCTGCGAATTGCTGACCCTAGTCTACTAAGAATAATTAGTAGATTTCTCAAAGGTGGGTATATGG
>NZ_JAEUFG010000128.1 GCF_018588585.1 Bacillus sp. SM2101 | reverse complement strand
CCAGAACGGTAGAGTTCAACGATCATCTTCTTGAAATCTTGAGTATATTTTTTGCCTGTATTTTTGTTTCCCATCCGAACACAACCTTTCTAAGTACATTTTAAGTACTTAACGTTTTTGTGTCCATAAAACTATACTAACTCCAGAATTAAAGATGAACTGAAAGAAGCAGCAGATAACGCTTTAAAATTAGATAAGAAAATGGAGATTCTGCACAAAGAAATGAACCAAATTAAAGAGCTAACAAGACTTGAGGATAGTGTCGGAGAACAATGGGCTAACAATGACACATTCAAGTTAATTCCTGCAATGCTGTTATCGTAATTTTATACCTTCTTGTGGCGCTTTTAGTAAACTTTGTTGCTTTCTTTAAAGCTTTCTTTAAAAGGCTAGGTAAATATGTATTTACTTAATAATATTACGAAGAATATTTTATTCAGACCAAAACAACTTTTATTCTAATCAGGAGGAAAGTAATTTCCTCCTTAAATGATCCAACTTAGGAAGTCTTAAACTCACAAACTAATTCTTTATATAATGGTTAAAAAAAACATAAATCAATTAAATTGTTATTCAACAATATGGCCCTAAAATGATAAGGACGCTAACCTTTATTACAGATTAGCGCCATATCGTATTATGAGGTCAGCCAGTAACATTTCTGGTTGACCTATTTTTAATAGGTATTAATCTTAAGG
>NZ_JAEUFG010000127.1 GCF_018588585.1 Bacillus sp. SM2101 | reverse complement strand
TTAGGCACGCCGCCAGCGTTCGTCCTGAGCCAGGATCAAACTCTCCAATAAAGTTTGATTGCTCATTTGTTCAAAAAAATTAACGTTGACGCTTTTGTTTTGTTTAGTTTTCAAAGAACATTTTTTGTTGTTATCGCTCAGCAGCGACTTTATTAATATAACATCTCGTTCATTGTGATGTCAATATCTTTTTATATTTTTTTGGAGCGGGTGATGAGAATCGAAACATCAGCTTGGAAGTCTGGGGTTTTACCACTAAACTACACCCGCGTATATATTATTTTAAAATGGTCGGGAAGACAGGATTTGAACCTGCGACCCCATGGTCCCAAACCATGTGCTCTACCAAGCTGATATAGGATTTCATTACTATATGTTGATCGTAACTACACAAATGCCAAATTTGAAAATACAAAAAAACGAAACATCTAGTTTCGTTTGAGTCAGTTATATATGGCGGTCCCGACGGGAATCGAACCCGCGATCTCCTGCGTGACAGGCAGGCATGTTAACCGCTACACCACGGGACCACATTTATTCATTGGTTGCGGGGACAGGATTTGAACCTGCGACCTTCGGGTTATGAGCCCGACGAGCTACCAGACTGCTCCACCCCGCGATAATAAGAATATTATTATGTCTGGCAACGTCCTACTCTCACAGGGGGAAACCCCCAACTACCATCGGCGCTGAAGAGCTTAACTTCCGTGTTCGGTA
>NZ_JAEUFG010000126.1 GCF_018588585.1 Bacillus sp. SM2101 | reverse complement strand
GTAATATTTATCAAAATTCAACACATTATTTAGACTTAAAATGTTATTGAGCTAACCGGGTTTTTGAGGACTGTTATAATTCTCTTTTTGAATTCAAGTCTTTGACAATATGGTGCTTATCTGAAATTATCGTTATTACTACATTTACAGTTACTTGGTGTAGTGTTTATTAGATTAGAAGTGAGGTGTTGTTGTGTGAAAGTTTCTTGGGTTGCATGGTGGATTATAAATGCTTGTTGGTTAGTTTTGTTTGCAATAGGATCTATTTATTTAGCACAAAGAGACGTGGATGCAACTGGTGCAGTTCAAACTCCAGAAATTATTATGTTGAATATTACGGTTTTAGTAGCAGCTTTTGTAATCCCTTTACTTTTTCAACTTGGCTGGTTAATTATAATGATTTCTAAAAAAAGCAACAGAAATAAAAACGATCATCAATACAATTAATGATATTTATGTCATAGATCTATGCTTATTATTATGTTTTTGCATTAAAATTATTGAGGGTAAAGAATGGAGCATTTATGATAATGATTTAAAGGGCCAGTACATATTAAACAATGTACCCCTCTAAATTGATAAGATTCATACACAACTCTAACATAGATAGATCCTTAATACAGCTAATAGATACTCAAGTGATCTTCCACAATATGGCGCAAGAATATAGTAAACGCTATCTCTGCTACATTAAGATAATAGCTATAGAAAAAAGATCAACCAGA
>NZ_JAEUFG010000125.1 GCF_018588585.1 Bacillus sp. SM2101 | reverse complement strand
CCAGAACGGTAGAGTTCAACGATCATCTTCTTGAAATCTTGAGTATATTTTTTGCCTGTATTTTTGTTTCCCATCCGAACACAACCTTTCTAAGTACATTTTAAGTACTTAACGTTTTTGTGTCCATAAAACTATACTAACTCCAGTTTCCATTATAGTAAAAAATGACAAAATCCCATCTTCGTTTATGAGGGGGATTTTTTTATAAGTAGGATAAGTAGCCAACACGGCATATACGAATTAGCTAAGACCATGTAGATGAATTCGTGACTGATTTTTATTTATAAGACTTATTTTGTATTGTGGTTACTAAAAATTAATTAGATTGTTTATGTTAATTCTGCTACAAAAGCCAATTTTCCATCGGGCGTGAAAGCAATCCTTCCTAATTGGAGATCTATAGGGATAGTAGCAATCACACTATGAGTTTTCACATCGATGACTGTTATTTTAACATCATCTTCATTAGTAACATAAGCGATTTTCCCATCAGGTGTGAAGGCGACATCAAATGGACTTTGCCCAACTTGAACAGTAGCAATGACGCTATGAGTTTTCACATCGATGACTGATACTGTGGCATTAAATGCATTAGTGACATAAGCGATTTTCCCATCTGGCGTGAAGGTGACATCAAATGGTACTTGCCCAACCATAACAGTAGTAATGACGCTATGAGTTTTCACATCGATGACTGATACTGTGGCATTAAATGCATTAGTGACATAAGCGAGTTTCCCATCTGGCGTGAAGG
>NZ_JAEUFG010000124.1 GCF_018588585.1 Bacillus sp. SM2101 | reverse complement strand
ACAATATGGCGCAAGAATATAGTAAACGCTATCTCTGCTACATTAAGATAATAGCTATAGAAAAAAGATCAACCAGAAATGTACTACTTGACCTCATAATAAGAATGGCGCAAATCTGAAATTCAGATAAGCGTCATTTTTTATTTTGGGCAAGACTGATGAAGGTTTAAGACATTATGGTTGTATTGTTTTATTTTATACATGGGGTACAATTCCCCTAACTTTTCATCTACAATTCAAGCGATAACCAATGATACATTTGGTTTATAGTTTACATAATAATAGCTATACCACTTTGTTTGAAAGTATACAATTTCACATAGACTTAAGTACATTTTAGTCGTTATATACTAAAATCCAACCTTCACTAGAATTTTTTATCCAAATAACTTTAGCAGGTATTCCACAAGATTTCCCCTCTTTTCCTTTATATATTTTATGCGCCCATTAAATAGCTTGTTATACTATCGTTTGTTAATAAAACAAGCTATTGTTCATGAATAAAATCCTTCACAATTGATTTATAAGTCTATACTTCTAAATTGCCTTCAGAATAGAATAAGTCTATAAACTATGAAAGGAAGGTAATTTATGGGGATTATTGTTACACTCACCGTTGTAGTCTTTATTCTACTCATTATTGTAGGATGTAGTTGTTGGGATCCTTTTTGGACGGCAACTGACGCTTCCGTTGGAAAATAAAAAACTTCCTATCACCAACTTAAACATAGAACATAGTTACTTCCAAAAACTAATCCACAGATTAAAATTTGAAATGCCAT
>NZ_JAEUFG010000123.1 GCF_018588585.1 Bacillus sp. SM2101 | reverse complement strand
AAAATCAGTTTAACGTAGAAAAAGTGCAGGATGCGTGGGAGTACATGCCAATACTACTTAACTATATTGGAGATATCGATTACGAGCTTCGAGAAGAATTGATATACAATGCCTTATGTGAATGGATAACTGAAAAGGAGTATTTTAACGGAGCACAACTTAAACAGATTCTTTCTATCCTTATGGATGAAAACCATTTGTTCTACCAAATAGGGAATGATGGTGATGATAGTGTTTTTACAAGAACATTTTCAGTTCTAGGAGTAGTACTAATTTTGTATATGCATAGAAAAAAGGCATTTCTAAGTATTGATGAATTTAAATATTTGAAGAACCAACTTATAGAATACTATACTTCAGAGAAAGATCTTAGGGGAATACTACCTGTGAAGGGATGGGCACATGGTGGAGCTCACGGTGCTGATGTAATGAATGAGTTGATACAATGCAGTGAAAGTAATGAAAATATAGTTCAAGAGATTTTAAATGCTTTCAAAAAAGTTATCTATAACGGAAAATACATTTTATGTGAAGAAGAAGATGAACGTATCTCTGTTGTAGTTTTCAGAATCATCAAAATGAAGCTAATATCAAATGAGTCAATGATTAAATGGTTAAATGAATTGAGTGAATGCATTGAATGGCAACGTGACCGTAATCAAGATGTAGCAAGAGTTAATGCAAAAAACTTCATTAGATGTCTGTATTTTAAAGTAATGCATTATGATAATACATTGGCTATAATTGATGAATTATTTAGTGTAGAAGAAGAGTTAAATCGCTCCATTTTATTAAATAAAAGTTT
>NZ_JAEUFG010000122.1 GCF_018588585.1 Bacillus sp. SM2101 | reverse complement strand
TGTTGATATTTCTGTTTACGTGAGACGAAATCAATCAATTGCTTTCGAATTTGTTTTGGATACTTACGTTCACTTCTTAAGGCTTTTCGTTCTGAAACGTCTGACGTATCTTCAATTTGTTTATCACACTTGGTTACGACATCGTCTACTTTTCGAACCAATTGAGCGAGCTCATCCAATGATAACTGTTCAGCCGTTTCACGTTGAATTTCAGGTATGATTTCATTCTTAAGTAACTCATTGTACAGCTGGTTTGACTTTTCAATTAAACTCTCATGATAGTTCTCTATGGATTTCTTCCAGACGAACGTAAATTTATTCGCATTTGCTTCGATTTTTGTACCATCAATAAAAATCGCTTCTTGATCAATAAGTTTCTCTTCGATCAATTGGCAACGGAATTGGACGAAACATTCACGAATTAATTCTTTCACTTCTGGTTGAACACGGAATCGGTTGATTGTGCGGTAGCTTGGTTCATATCCTTGAGCTAGCCACATCATACGAATACTGTCTTTTAATAGGGCTTCAATTTTGCGTCCAGAAAAGACAGATTGCGTGTAGGCACATAGAATTATTTTAAGCATCATGCGTGGATGATAGGCAGGACAGCCTTCATTTCGGAGAAATGGTTCAAACGCTTCCTGAGGGATACTTTCAACTAAATGATGGACATGGAAGGCAATATCGTTCTTTTGTAATTTTACTTCTAGATCTAAAGGCAAAATTAATTGATTCATGATATAATTTTTAAACATAAGGACCCTTCTTTCCGATGAAATTTGGTGTGGTAACTTTATTTTATCAGAAGTGGTC
>NZ_JAEUFG010000121.1 GCF_018588585.1 Bacillus sp. SM2101 | reverse complement strand
TGGTCTGAAACCGTAACTAAATTCACTGAACTGTTTTTCAAATATCGGACTGAGAACTTGATGAATGGCTTGTTGAACTACTCTATCCACTACTGTTGGTATTCCCAATTTGCGCATCTTTCCGTTTTCTTTTGGGATCTCCACTCTTAAGGCAGCTTGTGGTTGGTATTTTCTTGTTCTGATGCGCTGCCGCAACTCATCCTTGTTCTCTTTCAGATATTGCTTTAGTTCTTCTACTGTTACTCCATCAACCCCACTTGCGCCTTTATTTTTATAGACACGTAAGTAGGCTTCGTTCATATTCTGATTACTTAAAATTTGTTCTAAAATTTTCACACTCGTTTCTCCTTTCCTCTCACGTAGTAAGTGATAGCTCCTTTTTGGTTATCCTTTGAGATACGCTCATACTTTCACCATTAACACATTCGGAGTCCGTCACTTACGCATTCGTGGCGTGGAAACACTATAAATTGTTCAGCCCTTCATGAATTCATATCATTACTATGGCTTCTGCTGACTTCTTACGGTTAACCTTTTTCGACTGTACTAATGTACATCCGCAAGACCTCCCAGGGTAAGACAACTATCTTTCCTCTTTTACTCGCCTGATTTACTCTACAAAGTTACGCACATCTGTTTGGACTTCAACTTGTCTAGGAGTCTCATCCCTTTGTAGAGCCTTAGTATCAGATTTCTGTTCGTCGAGCCAAGACTTTATTCCACGCTTCCTCCAGCCCTTACCTCACGGTAAGTACCTTGCGCTTCCTTAGTGGTTGGTCGATGTGTACCCCCACAGTGGACTTTCACCACCTAGATAGTTG
>NZ_JAEUFG010000120.1 GCF_018588585.1 Bacillus sp. SM2101 | reverse complement strand
ATCTCTGTAGCTAGCGCTCCCCTTACATTACCAACCAATCCACCTACGTAGTTCGCTCCACTAACTGTACTATTTCCTGTTAGTTTCACGTTCTCGATGATTGCCGTTCCAGCTGCATAACCCATTAGGGAGCCAACATTGTTTCTCCCTGTAAGTTGGATATCGCTTAATTCTAAATTTGTAACCGTTGTATTCGATGTATAACCAAACAGCCCGATATAGTCTGTACTAGATTGATCGATTACAAGATTATGAATCTTATATCCGTTCCCAGCGAATGTACCTGTGAACGCGACACTGTTAGTGCCAATTGGTGTCCATTCCTCATCTGTGAGATCTATATCATTCATCAGTTTGTAATGTGCACCGAGCTCATATTTCATATTTTTCAATTGCTCTTTCGATTCAATTAAGTATGGATCCTCTTCCGTACCGTATCCACCAGCTATCTCGTTTTCTGGTAACCCTACGCTCGTTCCATTCGGTACGTCTAATTGTAGGAGGTATGGATAGGATGAACCCTCATCAATTCCCCATATTGTTTCAAAATCCCAGTTCACATAGTTAACTTTTGTCTTCATCGCAGTTGTTAAACGACTGAGATTGTTTGGAATATAGCCGACGGCAATCCCATCATAATAACTATTTACTAATTGTGAGTATCCACTACTTCCAATCAACCCACCTATGATATATGCTCCAGTGACCCTTCCTGCGGCATAGTTATTCTCGACTGTAATTGTATAGGACGAACTATTTCGTGATGTATAACCGATTAAGCCACCCACATATGTTGTTCCACTCACATCACCTAATGCATAGTTGTTCGTAAT
>NZ_JAEUFG010000119.1 GCF_018588585.1 Bacillus sp. SM2101 | reverse complement strand
TGTGTTAAATAATACTCAATTTTCATCATAACTGTTAGAAAAAATTAAGGCAATCATTTAACTTATCAATTAATTCGTTGAAATAAAGGAATTGAACAAAATCATGCAAATTTAATAAGATCTCAGCTCTATGTTATACAAATTCTTATTTAAATAGTTACCTGAATTGCTGATTCGAGAATTACAAGACCATTTTGTCGAATTACAAATTCAACCGACTCTCCAGGTTGTAACATTACCTGTGTCGAAAATGATAGTTGATAGTTGTCATCGTTATCAGATTGATTAATGATAATGTCTCCAGCTATGGGATTCCTAGCTATAGCCAATCCACCTATTACTCCAGGAACACTATAGTTCATGATGTCCCCCACGGCTGCAACTCTAGGGCCTCCATTATCAGATAAGAAAGTATAATTCCCACCATCTAATTGAATTACAGAGAAATTGAAAATTTGAAATTGCGGAGCACCTATAGCACTTGTTATCATCACATCAAAAGTTGTAGGGAATTGATTCACATTAACACCAGTACACTGCTTAACAGTATCAACTAATCTAGTTATCCCTGGTGGTCCTTGTGGTCCTTGTGGTCCTTGCGCTCCAGGTTTTCCTGGTGGTCCTGGAGGTCCTGGAGGTGGTGGTGGAACAACTCTACATTTACAATCTTTTCCTTTCATAGTAACATCACCTTCTATATTTCTTTTTACTTTATATATATGGATATTTGTTATAGAAGGTTGGACTAAAATATATAACGTGACTAAAATGTACTGGAGTCTATGGTAATTGTTCAAACAAAAAGAGCTGATATCACCTCTTAGTAACCTAATCATAGAGTTTTTAAAGCGT
>NZ_JAEUFG010000118.1 GCF_018588585.1 Bacillus sp. SM2101 | reverse complement strand
CACTAAGGATTAGTGAATAAAAGGGGATATTTTAAAATGATTAACTTTTCAGGAACACAAAAAATAGAAACAGATCGTTTAGTTCTTAGAAGGATGGAACTGTCTGATGCTCAAATGGTTTTCGATCACTGGCTTTCAGACGAACGAGTATCTGACAATCGGGTTAACGCCGCACACAAGACAGTTTCAGAAACCATCGAGAGGGTTGCAAAGATAGTAAGTGATTATGCAAATAAAGAATGTTGTTGGTGGGCTATTGAGCGAAAGGCTGACGGTGAATTGATTGGTGAAATTGATTTGTATGACTTCGATAACGCCACCGGAAACTGTGAGGTAAGTTTTTCGATTGGATATGAATGGTGGAACCAGGGGTATGGAACCGAAGCATTAAGGGCGGTTGTTGAATTCGGCTTCCGATATATGAACATACACAAAATCGCAGCAGCACATAACACTGATAACCCAGCTTCTGGAAAAGTAATGGTTAAAGCTGAAATGGAGCAAGAAGGAACGATCAGACATATGATTCGCAATGTCAAGGGTCAATACAAAGATTGTGCCATTTATGGACTTTTACAAGAAGATTATGTTAAAAAACACACCAGTGAACATACTAGTATCCTTAAATTGAATGATAAAGTAATGGATTTAAAAGCAACAACTACCCAGCTGTTAATTTCTTTAAATAATGCTGGGTCATAAAAATCAAGTTCAAAATGGAGAATGGATAATCCAGCAAAAGGACAGTGTGGGGTAACATCATTAGTGGTTAATGATATTTTAGGTGGGGAAATACGAAAAACCCCCTCAGTTGAAGGATGGCATTATTATAATTTTATAGACAACACCCGATATGATTTTACAGAATCCCAATTTAGTGAAAGCATAAATTAT
>NZ_JAEUFG010000117.1 GCF_018588585.1 Bacillus sp. SM2101 | reverse complement strand
TTTCATACTCATACTAATAGCTCCTTTAACTTGGTATCTGTGGCTAATATTTTCTTACCTCGATACAACCGATTATCGACTGCAGCTTTAGATAGACCTAGATTATCAGCAATTTCACTATTTGAGAGCTCCAAATAATATTTCATTATAAAAATATCACGGTCAATTTCTTTTAATTGACTAATCGCTAATAACATTGCGTTTCTTTCTTCTCGTTTCAAGACTGATACGTCTGTTTGTAAAGCACTTGCTTTCTGTTCGATAGGGGCATCCACTTGTTCATGAGCAATTCGTTTTTCAGCCTGACGATATCGATCGATTGCTTTGTACTTAGTAATTATGCCAATCCATTTTTTAAAGTCGTGTGCATCACCCTGAAACTGATAAGCATTTTGCCATACAGTTAGAAAAACATCATTGATACATTCTTCAACATCTGGTCTCATGTATAAAATTTTTGTGGCAATCGTTTTCACTAGTGGCATATAAGCACCAATGATATACTCGAGTGCATCTTCTTTTTGTTTTTTTAATCTAGTGATAAAGTTTGTAGATGAACTTTTCATTTATAATTCTCCTTATTTGATTGAAAAAGCTTTTTCATAATGTACAACGAACTGTTTAAGAATTTATTCTCAAAAAACTTGTTGTTTATAGTCCAAAAATGAAAAAGACACTAACCTTAATTACAGATTAGCGTCATTTGTGTAATATAACTATACAGTTTTTTAAGTTTATAGGTAGATTCTTTTCTCTTTTTCAATGATTATTCTAACGGTAATTTGGAGGATTCACTTCCTCTATCTGAATGAGACCATCATATTGCTCGCTAGGGATAAATGTTTCCTCATTTGCCCCCCAAAGCTGACTTGTTGCTTCAGCATTCCACCAATAC
>NZ_JAEUFG010000116.1 GCF_018588585.1 Bacillus sp. SM2101 | reverse complement strand
AGGGAGGCAGTATGAAAGTTTAGAAGAATTAACACGAGAACTCCATGACTACGTGCATTGGTTTAACCATATTCGTAATAGCACATTAGGGTATGCAAGCCCTATTGCGTACAAAACTAGACACCTTAAAGAACCCCTAACCTTACATGGGTTGATTATCCAAATGCTGGATGTCACACATATCGTATTTTTATACAAGATACTGGACCGTGTGCCCAAATCGAAACTATTCGCGCTCAAACTCGTGCTTTAAATGCTTTAGTTATTAAACACTAATGAAATGTGTTTTTTAGTAACCACAATACAAAATAAGTCTTATAAGCTAATAGCATTGTTTCATCCAGAAGATCTTATATATTTCCTATAATACTTAGCCTGGGTATAGAACTTTAAAAATCCCCCTCCTATAACAGAAATGGGATTTAATATATTTTTATATAGTCTGAGTCAGCTAATTAAGCCAGTTCCTGCAAGTTATAACCTACTAAATAAATAATCAAAAAAACTTGTTATTCCACAATATGGCCCTAAAATGAATAATGGCACATATCTATATTTCAGATATGTGCCTTATTGTGGAATAACACTATCGGTAAATTAGTTGGAAACTCAACTTATGTTTACTAACACCTCATATTGCAAAAACTTTTTATGCAAGAAATTCCGGAAATAATAAAATTCCCCCTCTTCAAAACCTATATAATTCAACAATGTATAAAATCATGTATATATGAAAAATTTTCAACCTTAAAAAACCATTGGTCAAGGATTGTGGAATTATATTGGTTCCAATAGTTATGATTATGTAAACTAGAATTGAATTTGGTGTTCATTGATATACAAACATATAACAGCTAAAAAGTAGGAATAGTACACTTATTCCTACTTTTTGTGCTTTTATGGGA
>NZ_JAEUFG010000115.1 GCF_018588585.1 Bacillus sp. SM2101 | reverse complement strand
AAATTCAAAAAAGAGTAAAATTGATGTAAATTACCTAGCACATCAATACATACTCATTATTCAAATTTGGCATACCATATTTTATAAGATACTTCCGCCAACCTCCCTGGTCACCCTCCTTTCATGAACGGAACAGGGAGGTTACATAAAGCCTCCCTTTTTTACTTATGTGAACTTTATGATCTATGAAAATTTAAGGAGTGGTTTAATTGAAATGCTGTGAGAAGTACAGTTGTCAGCTTATTATTGTCTATCTTAGAGGGGCACCAATAGAGAAAGTAATTTGACTACCGGTAGGATTACTACTACTCCGTGACACATGAAAACACAAAACGATAACTAATAGTATAAATAATACTAAAACAGTACTAATGTAAGAACTCATATGAACACCTCCAATATATAAGAATGCTATCACCTGCATTGAAACACTAACCCTGCACAGTCATATATTCAGTTGAAACAACACGTAGCGTAATTTATCACACATCTTTCAAAGAACTTAGAGTTACTATATACTATGAAATGTGGACTTACTATGCTTGAACTCTACTCAAATTTGTGGACTTGACTATAAATGTCGCAGGTTCCGTTCATGGGAGAACAAAATATATGTGAAGGACCAGTATCTTTAGATAGCATCACTCAGTAAACAAATTTGCTGTTAGTAAACTATCTGTAATTAAATTTGTTTTACATAAATGTAAAAGATGTAATATAAAATTCTAAAAGATCATCTATTATAAAGATTTGCTTGTTGCAATTTATCTCTTAACTTCTCTCCCCTCTCATTTAACTAGACTTGAAAACCTACTCTTCTCTATAGATAATACTTGTTGTTAATCAATATGGCCCTAAAATGAAGAAAAGCACTAATCCTTGTTACAGATTAGCGCCATATCGTATTA
>NZ_JAEUFG010000114.1 GCF_018588585.1 Bacillus sp. SM2101 | reverse complement strand
AAAACCCTCGTTTATTAGATTTCTTTTAACTTTGAATACTTTCTATAAGCTTTATAGAAACTTCTTCCTATAAATACAACCATAAGTGCTGGAAGAAATCTAAAAAGGACAAATGGAGTCTCAAATAAAAATGCTTTCCAAAATAATTCACCTTTCATACTCCAAAGACCTTCAGTCAAATATACTCCCGAATCATTGTTCATATAAGTAAATGCCAATAACAACATACCCAACACAAATGAATAACCCATCAATCTTTTATAATAATTACTCTTTGATTGGCGATCCGAGAAGATTTCATTATGATCATCATCTTCTTTTTGCCAATATCGAATTCCACCAATCCAGGAGCCATTTATATAAAACCAACCGAAGTCTTCATATATCCCTTTGTAATCTTTGAACTTTTTCTTTGATAAATTTTTTTGATAATCCAGTCGCATTACATATCTCTTATCGGTTTTTTCGAAAGTATAAATTCCTAATCTACTAACATTTGTACATCGATAACCTTTTTGTAATTGCTCGTTTAGCCATTCCTCCTCTTTTTCAATATCAAAAAACACTTTACACTTTTTCATTCGATTCACTTCCTTCATATAGGGATAAAATATGCAATAACCTGGTTTGCTCCATTTCTAAAATGGTGCTTCCTTCCGCAGTTATCATATAAACTTTTTTTCGACCTGACTCTTTAATAGGTTCAATCCACCCATGCTTATTCAAATTTTCAATCGCTCCGTATAATGTACCAGCTGCTAAAATAACGGTTCCATTGCTCATTTCCTCGATTTTTTGCATAACAGCATAGCCATGAAGTGGCTCGCGCAGAGCTAATAAAATATAGTGCATCGTTTCAGACAATGGTAATAATTGATGTTTCATATCTTCCCTCCATTCAGTTCAACTATATAGTTTGACTTTATAATAATATAATACAGTCCAACTGAATAGTCAACAAAATTTAATCGAAGGAACATACTGGGCAAACCTCAATCTAAAAAAAA
>NZ_JAEUFG010000113.1 GCF_018588585.1 Bacillus sp. SM2101 | reverse complement strand
ATAGAAAAAGAAAGAAAATATAAATTTGACTACTCAAAAGTTGATAATTTGAAGAGATATTTAGCTGGTATTCACTAAATCTATTTAGTTATAATTAAAAAAAACTTGGTTGGTGTGTAGAATGGACGAATATATTAGATTAATGAACAAATCTGAAGACTATATTGAGAAAAATCTAAGCGAAAAAATTTCACTAGATGATTTAGCAAATAACGCAAATATGTCCAAGTATCACTTCCATCGTATATTTAGTAAGTATAGTTCTGAGACTGTCAAACAGTTTGTTACGAGAATAAAGATAGAGCGGTCTGGAATATTCCTCGCTGTCCGCACCGATTTAAGTATTACTGATATTGCTTTTCGATATGGCTACAATGATGTAAGTACCTATAATAAAGCATTTAAAAGGCATCTAGGGATGTCTCCATTGGAATTTAGAAAAGCAAGAAACGACAAGAATTCATAAGTATTCTTCGCTAAACTAATGTCAAAGGAGTTGATTTTGTGGAAAAGCCAATGATTACAGTGGAGAATTATGAAGTGGAAGTCATATATATACGCTTCAAAGGTACTTACACAGAGTTTAGAAAAAACAGTCGTAACATGTTCAATGAACTCTTCAAATTCGCAAAGAAATACGATTTAATCAAGGAAAATTTCACAAAAGTAATGACTATATACCATGACAATCCATTCGTAACTGACCCTAATAATTTGCGAACTAGTGTCGCAATGACTGTTCCCTCAAATACTACAATAGTAGAAGAAGGTATAATTGGTACTATGAAGTTTGGCGGGAAATATGCTGTATTACATTATGAGCTAAGTTTAGGTGAGTATGAACAGGCTTGGAAGTATGCTTATTCAGACTGGTTACTGAAAAGTGATAAATATACACCTAGAGATTCTGTTCCATTTGAATTATATGTTACCGAGCCACCTAAAGATTTTAAAAAGAAGAGTAAGACAGACATCTATATACCAATAGAATAAGAGCATAAATTATCTTT
>NZ_JAEUFG010000112.1 GCF_018588585.1 Bacillus sp. SM2101 | reverse complement strand
AATTTTAGTATAACATGGATAATTAAATTTTTTTATTGAAAAATGTTGACAAACTATTAGCTGGTTTTGTTGAATAAGAAAGCTTGATATTGATAGACAAAGCGAGCCACAGCTCGCTAGTGTCTATTGTTTTACTTCCTCATAAGAGGTAATAGGGAAGATTTCCTCAAATACCCAATCAGGAGTATCCCAAGAAACTGTACCTGTTTTTCTTGGGAAATGTACCTGAATATCTAGGTCTCTAACATACCACTTATTTAACTCTATCTCAGTTGGTAGATTCGTTCCTGAAGTATATCTAATGTACTGTGTACCTCTGACTCTTTTATCATTCTGACGTCCCTCATTCACACTATAGAACATTGAGATATCAGTAACAAAGATATTCTCTGAGATCACTTTGTTATTTTGGGTTTCCTGAACAAACGCGTTAAATAATTGAGGTAATTCATCCCTTGAATAACTTATCCCATTGTAAGTTTTACCACTCCGATAAAATATATTCTGTTTCATCTTGGTACTTATTAGGATATCGTTCCCAATGATTGACTTCAGCTAAAGAATCAAAAACATCATTATCAACAGGATAATCACTCAATCTCTCCAAGTCTGCTTCTTTATCAATCCAAGACTCTAACTCTTCTTTAGAATGATCATGGATTGATTTTTCTCCTTTAAAAGTTTCTAACAAATTATCTAAATTTGGTGATTTATCTTTAGCACCTAGATAACGAGTTAGCATGACTGATGCTTGAGCTCTTGTTGCTAGACCATCAGCGTCAAAAGTTCCATCCGAACGACCACTCACTATACCAGAACCATTCGCTAATGCTACGTATGGTTGATCAGCTTTATTTAACTCTCTTTGGTCAGTAAAAGGTAGGTTAATAAAGTCCAGTTGTTCAAGTCCAGTTAATACTTCTTTCCATTGTAAACTTTCCTTCGCTAACCCTCTTGCAATCATTTTGCTCATTTCTAATCTAGTGATTTCTAGGTTAGGATTGTATCCATCAGGATATTCACTTGGTACAATCACACCCTCTTCTACTAATCCATTAATATAAACTTCAG
>NZ_JAEUFG010000111.1 GCF_018588585.1 Bacillus sp. SM2101 | reverse complement strand
TTCAACAATATGGCGCCTTTCTTGAGGAAAGGGGTCTTTTCTTTCTTTTATTATTAGCAACTCTTTAATTTGAATTTCAATATAATAGAAAATAGTAGCAAAAAAAGATAAAATTATAATTAGAAATTAGGGAATTAATGGAGGAAAAAATGATACTATTTTTAAGCTTTTTTAAAAAGAATAGAGATAAAAGCACAAAATCAGCTAATTCTTCAGATACAACAAAACAAAAAGGTTTGAAGGCAATTAGAAAGGGAGAGTTAGGGGAGTATAAAATAGAAATTCAGTTAGAACAGCTTCCTAAAGAGTATAAACATCTAAATGATTTATTAGTTGAAAATTCAAAAGCCAAATCAGGTTTCTCTCAAGTTGATCATATCGTAATCACGCCCTATGGAATTTTTGTTATTGAAACAAAAAATTATCAAGGAACTATTTATGGTGGTAAAGCTCGAAAAACATGGTCAGTAAATGGAAAATTTAATATGATGAACCCTTTTATTCAAAACTATGGTCACATTCAAGCATTGAAAAGTATCATTGACAAAAAGTACCACCACTTATTTATCTCAATGGTATCCTTCACGAAACGATGTACTTTTAAGTTAGATGAATTAGACCTAAGAAAAATATCTTCAGATAACTTAATAGTCTATGACATTGAGTTGTCTGAATTTATAAACCGGAAAATCTCGGTACTTCAAATTGAACATGAAGAACCGTTACTTTCAGAAGCTGACATTACCAATATATTTAATTCCTTTTATAAAGAAAATATTACAGACTCAATGATTAGAGAAAAACACATTTATGCGTTAAAATACAATGATAAAACAGAAAAAGGCGTACAAAACGATCTAGGTCAAGAAAAATGCAGTATGTGCAATAAACCAGTCTCAGATAAGGTGAAGTCTTATTGTTTATCCAACAAAAAGTTCAAAGGGAAAATTTACTGTTTTGAGCATCAAAAAGAAGTTAGAATAAGGTAAGTAAATAATAAGTCAAGGATCGATTAGACTCCTGATATTCCACTTAAGTGGTCTTTCTAATTCAGAAAAATCATAATAGAAGTAACAATGATCTTCCGCAATATGGCGCTT
>NZ_JAEUFG010000110.1 GCF_018588585.1 Bacillus sp. SM2101 | reverse complement strand
TGATACAAAACTTGATATCGAGAGAATGAAAAAGAAATATTGAGATACAAAACTGATTGTTAGACGGACTCACGTACGGATCTCGTATACGGCGTTTCAATTTATATTACAGTGTGTACTTTCAGATAATGTTCTAAAGCAGATGGTATTCCCCTCTGCTTTAACCTTTTATTTGAGATTGCTCTTTGAACAACTTTCGATAATCCTATATAACGGTATCCTTTACGACAGAATGTTAATCCCTTTGCTTCTTCCTTCGGAATCCCTAGTTGAGTTAGAGATTTGATTTGTTTCCTAGGTATCTTCCATTGCTTCCAGATGATTACCCTTATTCTCGAGCGTAGCTTCTCATCGATTCGTTTCATAACTACTTTCATATTTGCGATTCTAAAGTAGTTCACCCATCCGACTATGACTTGTTTAAGTTTCACTATTCGGTAGTCTAACTGGATACTCCAATTTCGCTTTGTCAGTTTTCTCAGTTTCCTTTGGAATTTCTGGACTGAATTTGTGTGAGGTTTTACTTGATATCTCTTGTTTTTAGTGTCGTAATAGTACCCAAATCCTAAGAATTTCAGTTCTTTTGGGCGAGATATTTTACTCTTTTCGGCATTGACTATCAACCCTAGTTTCTCTTCTATAAATCCTACGATTGATTTCATTACTCGATTAGCTGCTTTCTCGCTCTTCACAAAGATAAGGTTGTCATCAGCGTACCTCACGAATCGTAATCCTCTATTTTCTAGTTCCTTATCTAGTTCGTTCAACATAATGTTACTTAAAAGAGGACTGAGATTGCCTCCTTGCGGAGTCCCGACTGGTGTTTCTTCATATCTACCATTCACTATAACCCCACTAACTAAGTATATTCTTATTAGTGAGATAACATCTCCATCGTCTATTGTGTTAGATATAATTCGCATGAGCTTATCGTGGTGGACTGTATCGAAAAATCTTTCGAGGTCAATGTCCACTACCCAATCGTGTTCATCATTCAGAAATTCCAAACTTTTTATAATTGCCATCTCACAACTTCTTTTTGGTCTGAAACCGTAACTAAATTCACTGAACTGTTTTTCAAATATCGGACTGAGAACTTGATGAATGGCTTGTTGAA
>NZ_JAEUFG010000109.1 GCF_018588585.1 Bacillus sp. SM2101 | reverse complement strand
AATTAAAAATGGGTCAATCAGGTAACTGGTTGACCTCTCAATATGAACTGGTGCTAAATTGAAAAATTATAAGCACTATTTTCCATTTTGGGCAAGATTTCTGAAGATCATAACATTTGTTTGTCTAGGGATAATTTAGTGTACTCATTTGACTTTAGGGTTACTAGATTTATTTAGTGAAAGATTTAATGTCCAATCTAAGAAAGGGTCATTATCATATTATCAGAGAGTTAGCTCATGTTGTGGAAGTACAAAAAAATCTTCCCTGATTATACGTTAAAGGAAGGAAAAGGCAGGGAGGAGAGAGTGATTATAAAGAGTGTACTTTATTTAATGTAAGTTATTGAATTATGCTTGTACTAGTTCAAAAGACTAGGAAGCTTACTGGAAATTACTAAAAAGTATTTATGTATGTTAAGATTAATATAGATATATAACATACCTATATTAAAGGTGATTATTATCCTACCGTTGTTTTTAATCCTTTTCTTTCATATCTTCACTTTCTACTTCTAAACTTATTCCTTTTATAAATAAAGCGTAGCAATACTCAAAATTCTGTCTGCGAATTTCTTCTTGGCTGATAAATGCATCTTATGTTATATAAAGGAATTGTGGGGTTCAAAGACAATAAATCTAAATGTCATATTGAGCTTTCCCACATGATAAATGTCTTTTTTTAATTAAATCCCCGTACATTCACTTGATATAAAACCTACTTACTAATAACGATCTAAATCTGTGTTTTTTATGACTTTGAGTAATAACGAAGTAGTAATTATAAATTACGATCAAGTATGAACAGGGAGATGTAAATAATGCGAAAGTATCGACTGTTTAGAGTTTACGTATGGTACAAAGATAAAGATGGCTGGATGGCTGAAGGAAAATGGGATGACAATAAAATGGGGTCATTACGTATGACAGGGACTATCAAATATTCTGGGAGTGGTACTAGTCTACCGAAAGCAATTGACGAAGTTCTGGCCGTTGCTAGACAAATGGGTATTGAGGAACGGAAAGACATGTGGTTAAGCTATCACGAAATATACGAAGGGAATTACCGATCTATATTTTTTCCTTCTGCAGGATATAAAAATGTCATCAGGAAAGAAGCTTATAAGCGTGGGTGGACATCATATAACGATTGAATGAGAAAAAAGTATATGTG
>NZ_JAEUFG010000108.1 GCF_018588585.1 Bacillus sp. SM2101 | reverse complement strand
CTGAAGTTTATATTAATGGATTAGTAGAAGAGGGTGTGATTGTACCAAGTGAATATCCTGATGGATACAATCCTAACCTAGAAATCACTAGATTAGAAATGAGCAAAATGATTGCAAGAGGGTTAGCGAAGGAAAGTTTACAATGGAAAGAAGTATTAACTGGACTTGAACAACTGGACTTTATTAACCTACCTTTTACCGACCAAAGAGAGTTAAACCAAACTGATCAACCATACGTAGCATTAGCTAATGGCTCTGGTATAGTAAGTGGTCGTTCGGATGGAACTTTTGACGCTGATGGTCTAGCAACAAGAGCTCAAGCGTCAGTCATGCTTACTCGTTATCTAGATGCTAAAGATAAATTACCAGATTTAGAAAATTTGTTAGAAAATTTCAAGGGTGAAAAGACCATCCATGATTATTCGAAAGAAGAGTTAGAGTCTTGGATTGATAGAGAAGCAGACTTGGAGAGATTGAATGATTACCCTGTTGAGCATGATATTTTTGATTCTTTAGCTGAAGTCAATCATTTTAAACGATATCCTAACAAGTATCAGGATAAAACGGAAGAGCTTACTAAAGATAGATTAAATGTTGTAATAGGGTATATGGATAAATATTTTAATCGTGATTACAGAACAATTGGTGATAATTGGATAGAAGACATTCGTTATTATTATAGGGATAACGTGACTTATAATGGGGTAGAATATTCATGGAAACAATTGCCACAGTTTTTTGATGAGTTAGTTCAGGAAACCAAGAATAACAAATTGGCCTCAGAGAGTATATTTGTTACTGACATTTCAATGTACCATAGTGTGCAGGAAGGACGTCAAAGTGAGCAAAGAGTGAGGGGTACTCAGTACATTCGTTATTCTTCTGGAACGGATTTACCAATAGGAATAGAGTTGAATAAGTGGTATGTTAGAGATCTGGATGTTCAGGTACATTTCCCTCAGAAAACGGATACAGTTTCTTGGGACACTCCTAATTGGGTATTTGAGGATATCTTCCCAATTTCCTCTTATGAGGAAGTAAAACTATAGACACTAGCGAGCTGCGGCTCGCTTTGTCTATCAATATCAAACTTTCTTATTCAACAAAACCAGCTAATAGTTTGTCAACATTTATCAATAAAAAACTTTATTTATCCATGCTATACTAAAATAGTCCATGACAAATAACCTTCCGAATATGCAGTTTGGAA
>NZ_JAEUFG010000107.1 GCF_018588585.1 Bacillus sp. SM2101 | reverse complement strand
GCGCCATATTGTGGAAGATCAGTACATTATAAAGGGGTGACATATACCATATAAAGATTAGTTTATTGGTTTTGGATCTATTTCTACTTTTGGGTATCCATATACATGTCCTGCTAATGCATTAAAATATCCTGGATTGTCTTTCAATGTAAATTTCAGTATATAATCTTCTGTGAATGTTTCGACTATCATATAGCCATAATCTACTTTTGCTCCTTCTCCTTTTAGTGCAGCTTGTGAAATCCATGTATAGTACCTGTTTAGTAGATTACTATGGAATGCATATAAGACAATCGCTTGCTCATGATCATAGCTTGCACTTGAAGTAAGTGGTGTTCGAAACCAAATGTTCCTTAATTCTTTATTCGAATGGCTTAACTCTCCCTTATCCTCATATGATACATACACATAGTCTTTTCCGACATTATATGTCAAATCATCAAACCAAGCATAAGCGGTGATATCTCCCCTTAGCTGCAACGTTATATACTTAGCATAATCGAGCACTCTTATTATCGTTACAATCGCTTGCTCTCTCGTAATATGCTTTCGTGGCATAAATTGACCGTTAGACCCTTGCATAAGCCCCAAAGTGTAGGC
Organism: Bacillus sp. SM2101; assembly: GCF_018588585.1. Classification (NCBI taxonomy): domain Bacteria; kingdom Bacillati; phylum Bacillota; class Bacilli; order Caryophanales; family Bacillaceae; genus Bacillus; species Bacillus sp. SM2101. The sequence continues at coordinate 610 of NZ_JAEUFG010000107.1, read as the reverse complement.
AGCACTAACAGCTGGCTTCGCCCACTCACCTATTTGATTATAATCCGAGTAACCCATTTCTTCTTTTGTAGCGTATAATAAAATACTTGATTTATGTATTGTATTCATCAACATTTGTGCAGCTTGCTCACGTGTGATATAAGTATCTGGTGAAAAGGTCGTATCAGATGTACCATTCACACTCCCTATAATATAGGCAAGCTTGACATGGTCTAAATCTGTATCTTCAAAAGGTTGATCAATCGTAACTTTTTCAAGTACCATTTCCTTTGTCCATTCATATGACCTTTCGACCATTTCTAACTTTTTAAAAGCCACGTTAACTAGTAGCTCCGCAAACTCCTCTCGAGTAATTGGGTCAGCGTAATTAGATTGCAATCTTTCTGGAACAATTCCTAGATCAATGCCTCGTTGAATCGTATCTTTCGACCAAGCACTTGGCTGGTCTCCAGCTGCAAATACAGATGTAGATGGAAGTAACAACATTAATGATAAAATAACTACTAACGTTTTCTTCAACATAATTTACCCTCGCTTTTCCCATGTAATATAAATTATTTACAATATCAAACTTACATTCATTAATTTACCAATCTAATTATATGAAAGG
>NZ_JAEUFG010000106.1 GCF_018588585.1 Bacillus sp. SM2101 | reverse complement strand
GAGCCACCTAAAGATTTTAAAAAGAAGAGTAAGACAGACATCTATATACCAATAGAATAAGAGCATAAATTATCTTTCACTTACAGGTGGTAGAGTTCAATAAGTGTGCGAGCAAGTTTTAATAACTTTGGATGTTATGGTGCATATCTAAAATATAGATATGTACCATTATTCATTTTAGGGCCATATTGTTGAACAACCTCCCTGATTATTCTTGAAAAGAAGAAGCAAAATAATATTGAAGTTAGAATAAAGGATGTACTTTATTTTTATGTAATTTACTTGAGTTTATTTGTACTAGTGTGCTAGATCAGTTATATCATTTTTGTACGACTCAAGTAATAGGGTGTCGTATAGCGAAAGGAACAAAATCAGATGTTTAGAAGTGCATAAAAAAACTTGGTTCTACACCAAGTTAGGGTTCCTTTTATGCTTACTCTTGAGTATTCGTTCTGTAATAAATCCAATGATAAAACCAATTATAATAGGAATAAACGAACCTCCTGTTTCAAAAATTACCCCTTCTGATGGATTTTCTTTATAAAAATTCCAACTCAAAAATGAAATTTCTAATATGTTTCCGATTGTATATAAAACCCCCATTGATAATAATGCCGCTAACAAAGGAAACCAAAATAACTTCTTTTTCACGGGTAACACCTCCTTTCTTTATTATAATTTCAAATAAAAAAATGTCAATTTATTCCTGGTTAGCAACAAAGTTTACGAAAACAACGTTTCGTTATCCAGTACAATACCGAACTCATGCCGAAGCTGCATAAATTTAATAACGTGTCTAACTTTTTGTGGTCAATTCACTATCGAAATGCGTCTTTTTTTCATTGTAGGACCATATCGTATTATAAAGTCATCCAGATTGATATTTTATCTGGTTGGCCTTCTTTCTATAGGCTATCCTTTAGGTAGTCGGAGTAGAATGTGAGTCCCAATGGCGCTAGCGTTCTACCCCGACTACCTTAAGATTAATACCTATTAAAAATAGGTCAACCAGAAATGTTACTGGCTGACCTCATAATACGATATGGCGCTAATCTGAAATAAAGATTAGCGTCTTTTTCATTTTTAGAGCCATGTTCTGTAACAAGGGATAGCCTATTTTCTGGATATTCGAAATAATTGGTATTAAATACAAGAAGCAGGACTGGTTAACGAGGTATAATAATTTTAGTAAATAATAATATAGTTATAAAAAATAAGTTGGTGAATTT
>NZ_JAEUFG010000105.1 GCF_018588585.1 Bacillus sp. SM2101 | reverse complement strand
ATCCAAAACCAATAAACTAATCTTTATATGGTATATGTCACCCCTTTATAATGTACTGATCTTCCACAATATGGCGCTTGAATCGAATAAACATAGTTTGAATAACTTAGAATAGTTATATTATTATGAATTATTGTTTGGGAAGAGGTGAAATAAATTAAAAAAGGCAGAATTTCTATAATAGGTGGAATAATAATAGGCTGTATTATTTCATATTTTACACTTGAATATGGTGGGTTGACTATTACTCATCATGATCGAAATGGAGATGTTGTAAAGGTGATGAAAGATTTAGACTATAATCTTGTTTTTAATACTTTATCGACGATACTGTTTACAATACTTATAATTTATCTAATTCTGTTCTTAGTTGAAAAAAAGGTTTTAAATAAGTAATCATAATTGCTAAGTATAAATAGAATAAAGGTCTCGTATATCTCTGAAATGAACTGGATGCATTTTTTGCCTTCGGGTGAAGTAATATATAATAAGTGATGATGAACAGATAAAATAAATGAAATCTGAATGGGAATTGGTACCGAAATCGATTTAAGATAGAATATCAGATTCCATAAATATTACTCTGATGATTGCTTTAAATGAATAAGGAATTTTCAAGATAGGTATTCATAGAAAAATACACTTGTGTATACTTTTCTTAACTTCATTTAATTAATTCTTCTACTATTGTTGATTCTCCAAATCCAGTTACTTTATATTTATGACCATCATCTAATTGAAATACTATACCCAAAATCGATTTCTCATAACTATCTTTTCGGTCAATACTCTTTTTAGTAAGACCATCTGAATCATAATGTACTTTACCTTCAACATTTATGAAATTCTCTTTTTGATTATTATTAATATTACTAATCTCATGATTTATCATTCTACCTTGTATCCATGCCCCTAATACTGGTTCAAAGCTATTAGTATCAAAAACCATTCCCTCTTTGTAATATATAGTTATAGAATATTTTACGAATTGTTCACTAAAATCCTCATTACTCCCGTGTCCATAGTATGATTCATATATTCTAAAATCATCAAAATCATTATAAGAGTTAGTACACGCTACCAGTGTTATGATTTGTAAAATAATTATTATTCGCTTCATTTAATCACCCCATACCCTTATTATATTTGAATTTGCTAAAAAAATAATCTACATAATTCAAAATGTAGATTACCGAACCATCTTATTCAACAAAACCAGCTAATAGTTTGTCAACATTTTTCAATAAAAAAATTTAATTATCCATGTTATACTAAAATT
>NZ_JAEUFG010000104.1 GCF_018588585.1 Bacillus sp. SM2101 | reverse complement strand
AGAATCGAACTCCATTTTATCTCTCACAACTAACGCTCCATTTTCTTTAGCCTTGTCAATAGCTTCATCAATTGAATCTACTTCGATTTGAATTCGAGTACCATGGGGATAATCAGAAGGTCCTTTACTTATCCCTCCATTAAGTCCAGAAGAATGGTTATTTGTAGTATTGACAGCCCAATAATCCCATTGAGGTTCTGCAATCTCCCAACCAAATACATTTGAATAAAATTTTATGGCTTCACTAGGATTTTGGCTACTTATTTCAAACCCAATAACTTTACCCATAATCAATTCCCTCTTTCTTAAACTATCTATAAAAACCATTAGAACATTTCCATGGGAGCAAGAGGTAATTCCAAATGGTCTGCAACATACTGCATGAATTCTCTACAAAAATAATAACAGTTCCATCCTGTCACTTTACCATTTTCCCATTCAACCGTATTCACATCAAATAACATTGTTCCTTGTGCAGTTTGTTTAGTAAATATAATTGCTTGTTTACCAAACAAATGTGTACAAGTTGCATAGATATTTTGAAGTTTAGTTCTTTTGTTTGGATTAAGAGAGTATTTAAGGATATTTTCTTTTCCATATTCTTTGCTGTTCATCTCTACAAAACTAAATGTAGCATTATTATTTAGCATGTTAGCAAGTCCTTCAAAATCTTTACGATTATAAGCATCTATAAATTCTTTGACAGACTCCGATTGAACATTAATATTAGATTCCTTCTTTCTAACTTCCTCATTGATTTCTCTTATCTCATATAATTTTTTTCTTGCACGATTGAGTAATCCATTAATTGCTCCTTCAGAACTAGATAATAATTCAGCTACTTCATTTGCTTTGAAACCAAATGATTCTATTAAAATAAATACCACAGCCTGTCTTGGTGTTAGATTATTTATTAGCGATAAAATTGCTTCACTTACTTCAAGAGAATCAATAAATTCCTCACTTAAATTTTCCTCATCAATCTCGTCATTTGATAAACGTTGATTTCTCCTACATTGATCAAGCCAGTGGTTGGTAGCAACACGAAAAAGATATGATTTTGTTTTTAGATTCTGCTGTCGATGAGACAATGCAGAAAGCGATGCAAATGACTTCAATATCGTATCTTGAAGTAAATCCTCAGCGTCCCAAGGTGTTCCCGTTAACCTTAAGCAATATTTCCATAATAGATTACGATAAGGCTGTACAATCTCCCAATACTTCCCCCATATGTCCTTAGTCTCTTCACCTATAGTTTGTAGATTCTCCATCATATTCACCTCCTATATATA
>NZ_JAEUFG010000103.1 GCF_018588585.1 Bacillus sp. SM2101 | reverse complement strand
TGTGTTGTCACACTTTTCCCTGAACCTGACTCACCAACGATAGCTAGCGTTTCTCCTTTGTTCACGTGGAAATTTACGCCACGGACTGCCTTTACTTCTCCTGCAAAAGTGTGAAAAGAAATTGCTAAATCGTTTACCTCTAAAATTGGCTTCATTTTTCTCCCCCCTATTTTCGTAGTCGTGGATCAAGTGCGTCTCGTAAGCCATCTCCAACAACATTAAAAGCAAAAATGGTTAAACATATAAATATAGCCGGGAAGAATAATTGCCACGGATAATATTTCATTGCTGGTACACCTTCACTTGCCATCGTTCCCCAGCTAGCGAGTGGTGCTGGTACACCAAGACCTAAATAGCTTAAGAAGGCTTCAGTAAAGATCGCTGCAGGAACCGTTAATGTCATTGTAATTAAAATGGGGCCCATTGAGTTAGGAACTAAATGTCGAGCCATAATTCTTTTCGTATTTGCACCTAGCGTTTGAGCTGCTAACACATATTCCTGCGATTTTAGTTGAAGGACTTGCCCACGAACGATTCGAGCCATATTAATCCAGCCGGTTATAGACATCGCAATAATCATTGTTGTTAAGCCTTGTTCTAATACGACCATTAGCAAAATTACAACTAACAAATATGGAACAGCTGTTAAAATATCGGCGATACGCATTAATATTTCATCCGTTCGTTTGCCAAGGTAACCTGCTAAACCACCCCAAATGATACCGATAATTAAATCAATTGTTGCAGCTGCTAAACCGATAAACAATGAAATTCGTGCTCCATGCCAAATTCTAGTAAACACGTCACGCCCCAAGCTATCAGTGCCAAACCAATGTTCACTTGAAGGTGCTTTATTCGCTTGGGTTAAATCATTTGACGCATAATCATATGGGGTCAAGCTTGGACCAATCCAGGCCATAATTCCGAGTATGAACAATAAAAAAATGCCGAATACAGCTAATTTATTGCTTTTAAAGCGCAGCCAAACATCTTTCCAAAATGTGATGCTTTTCCCTAATTTTTCTGCTTCATGTGCTTCAGATTTTGTTCTTTCGAATAATTCTTTAGGTAAGTTTTGTTGTATCGTTTGTGATTCTTCTAATTGTTTATCCATATTAATCCCCCTTCTCTTGAGCAAGCTTAATACGAGGATCAATTAATCCATATAATATATCCACTAAAAGGATTGAAACGAGTAACAATATACTATAAAACACAGTTACACCCATAATCGTTGTATAATCACGATCTGTAATCGACCGAACGAAGTGGCTACCTAACCCAGGAATACCAAATATACTCTCGATAA
>NZ_JAEUFG010000102.1 GCF_018588585.1 Bacillus sp. SM2101 | reverse complement strand
ATGCAAGTGATGTGAATTTCATTTTAGGATTAGATTTTGCTATTTCTGCTATCCTTAGTAGTTTTGTTTCCATTTAAATATACCTACCTCTGTGTGTAGTAAATGTGTCTCTAGTAAGGTTAATAACTAGGTAACAGCCTTTCCTCCATCGGCATTACCCAACTTCATTGGTACTACGCTGCTACCCGACTCCCTACAACGGCATTTGATTTTCTTGCTTTTTATCGCTTGTACACCATACTCTTCTAAACAAAAGAAAAGACCGGTAGGGTCTCCCGAGTTGCCGTATCATATCAATGTATAACGTGCCAAGGTCTATGACTCCAGAGAGGTTTTCCTTTCTTGCCTTTAACGAAAGATAAAATGTAGCTTTCTGCAGCGCATAAAGCATCAGCCCTCTCGATTCACAATTATTATGGAGCTCAATCCCTTCAACCAGTTGGCTTTCGGCCCGCCACCTAACTGTCTACGCTTAAAGACTAAAGTTACCTTTAGTCCTCCAAGACTCGCTACGAGTGAATGGCTAGTTCTTACTCGACGGGAATCCCACCCGTTATATGATACGACCTAAGCTCGGCTGTTATGATCCCCTTATAGTAGACACTTATATTAAAGCGCAGTATGCTTGTCTACCATAAGGGGGATTTTTTTATGGAGAAAGATAGAAAAACTTATGATATTAACTTTAAGAAAAAAGTTGTAGAACAGTACCAAATCACTAAGAACTATGCTGCAGTTGCTAGGGAATTTAACATACATCGTAAAAATGTACAACGCTGGGTCAATCATTACAATAATGAAGGAACAAGAGGACTTCGGGAAAGACGAGGAAGAAAAAAAGAGTTTGGTAAAGTCACTCATATTCGCAACGAACATCCAGAACAGAAAATAAAACGATTAGAAGCAGAGAATGAATTTTTAAAAAAGCTCTTATCGATGAAAAAGGGGGAATGAACACATCACCGAATAATAAATATCAGATCATTTATGATTTAGCTCAAATGAATTATTCAATTCAGCTTTTATGCTTTGTGGCGGAAGTATCTAGAAGTGGATATTACAAGTGGTTAGAACGTGAGACATTTCCTTCGGAAAGGAAAAGAGAGGATATAGAAATCAAGAAAAAAATAATGGAGTGCCACCGTAAGTATAAAGGTATATATGGTTACAGAAGGATTCAAGTTTGGTTAAGAGTTACATATGAAATTCATATAAACCATAAACGAGTCCAACGATTAATGAAGGATCTGGGTATTAAATCTGTCATTAGGAAGAAACGACCTTATTATGGAAGGAAAGAAGCTTATCTGATTTCAAACAATTATCT
>NZ_JAEUFG010000101.1 GCF_018588585.1 Bacillus sp. SM2101 | reverse complement strand
GTATTGAACAGGGGTCATCTTCTTTAAATTCCATTGATATCTGTATTTATTGTAATAAATCATATATTGCTTAATTTCAAGTTTTAGTTCGTTTAGTGTCGTACATGGTTTAATATAAGCCTCATCCTTAAAATGTCCAAAGAAGGATTCTTGAGGAGCATTATCCCAACAGTTTCCTCTTCTAGACATAGATTGATGTAATCCAAGTTTCTTTACTAACTTTTGAAAATCAGGGTGTGTATAGTGGGTACCTTGATCAGAATGTATCAATGCACCTTCTACCTTTCTAAAGCTTAGATTCTTCTTTAGCTTTAATAGGGTATCCGTAGCTAAATTCATGGTTATACGATCTGATACGTGATAGGCTAAGATTTCATTGGTCGATCCATCTTTAATAGTGGATAAATAGGCTTTCTGACCCTTTCCGTAAAATAAATATGTGATGTCGGTTAGGAGTACTTTTCCAGGGACATCTTGCTTAAATTGTCGGTCCAACAGATTGGATACAATCCTATGTTCTTGTGTTGCTTTCATCATTCGTCTATAAGGATTCGCCTTTCTAATAGGGCATATAATGGCATACTTCTTCATTATTCGTCGTATACGCTTCAAATTATAGACAACACCAAATTGACCCACCAAAGTCATTTTGATTTGACGTGCCCCTTTTTTCCTTCCTTTGAAATAGAAGGCCTTTAAAATAATCTCTTTTACTATCTCATCTTTTTCGTCTTTTAGTTCTCTTTGTTTCTGGGACTTCTCTGAAAAGTACTTATAATAACCACTTCTAGAAACGCCGGCTACTTTACAAAGGTAGGTCACCATATTTTCTAATTGATATTTCTCAATAACAGAGCGAATAAGAATAAATTTTTGGTTTGGAGGAAGTGTTACTTTCTTATCCCCCTTTCTGCAAAACGAATCTTTTTTAAAAGTTCATTTTCCGCCTTCAGCAGGTTAAGTTGAGACTGTAAGCGAGCATTTTCCTCTTCTAGGGAAAGCTCCATTTTTCTCGGACGGCCTGAATTTTCAGCTCTAGCGTCACGTAAACCTGTTACACCATTCTCCTTGTAAGCTAATTGCCACCTCTTACTTGCAGATTTAATTCTATCCGTCCCTAAAATCTCTACATCAAACCCATATTCTTCGAATATCTCTCTTGGAAACTTGCCTTTTTCTTTTTCTGTAATAAAAATATGTTTGAATTCCTCTGTATAAGTAATTCCTTTTGAGCTTACTGATTTAACATAAATGTTAGAAGATAAAAGTTTGATCTCTTTCTCCGAAAAAATCTTTTTACTCATAGTTTTCTCCAATCCGAAGTATTTCTCTAGTTGTGTTTCTCCATTATACAAAAATGTACCCTATAGGGAGACTTTTTTAAAGTGTCTACTCTATAGGGTACATTTTA
>NZ_JAEUFG010000100.1 GCF_018588585.1 Bacillus sp. SM2101 | reverse complement strand
TGAACTGAACCCATAAAGTTAGACATATATATTTAGGCAGCTTCTAAGGCATGCATTCGGTATTGAACCGGACTCATGCCTCTTAATTTTACTTTAATCCGTTTATGATTGTAATAATATATGTACTTCTCTAATTCTAGTATAAAATGATTCATACTCTCGAATTCTTTAAGATAAAGAAGTTCACTTTTCAATAAGCCAAAGAAATTCTCCATGACTGCGTTATCTAAACAGTTTCCTTTACGTGACATACTTTGTGTAAGTCCATGTCCCTTTAATGCATGTTGGTACTTCCCCATCTGATAATGCCAACCTTGATCTGAGTGAAGTATAGGACAATCTCCATCTTTCAATTGCTTAAAAGCTTTATCCAACATCTTTGAAACAAGAGGATAGACAGGACGCTTTTCAAAGTTATAAGCGATAATCTCTCCGTTATAAAGGTCGAGAATAGGTGATAAATATAGCTTTTCACCACATAAATGAAATTCGGTTACATCTGTAACCCACTTTTGATTTGCCTTTGTCGCATGAAAATCACGTTCTAAAATATTAGGCGCTATTTTTCCTACTTTACCACGGTACGATCGATATTTTTTCATTCTGACAAGACATTTTAACCCCATATTAATCATTAAACGTCGGACTGTTTTATGATTGAGTACATATCCTTGATTACGTAATTCCAATGTGATACGACGATAGCCATAACGACCTTCGTTTTCATCAAATATCTGTTGGATGACTTCTTTTATTTCTTTATATTTATCTGGTTTATTCAATTGTTTTATCCAGTAATAGTATGTACTACGCGGAATACCAGCAACTTTTATTAATTGAGTAACCTTAAATTCATGCCTCAATTCATTAATGATTTGTGCTTTATCTTGATACGTAACTTTTTCTTTTCCTGAATTAAGGCTTGTAACTTTTTTAAATATGCATTCTCCGCACGTAATCGCTCATTTTCTGATTGTAATGTTTTATCGGTTTCTTTTCCTGACTGATTTTTCGATTCTTTTTTCATGGATGAACGCCCCTTTGCCTTTGATTGAAGAGCGTTAATCCCATGTGTTTCAAGTAAAGACTTCCATTTGAATACTGTGGTAGGTGCACCTATATTAAATAGAGAGGTAGCTTGTTCAACGGACGCTCCTGTTTCAGCTATGAAATCAAGTACGTCCATTTTAAACTCAATTGAATAATTTGTATATGATTTTTCAAAAGCAGCTACTCCATGTTCACGATACTTAGCAACCCAGTTTTTTAATCTAGTCGTACTTACATTATGTTTCTGAGCTGTCACCTTAAAAGAATCTGAGCTATTAATGTAGGCATTAACAGCAGCCAATTTAGTTTCTAAGGAATACTTTGTCATTAAAAACTGCACCTCCGTTGTTAGTTTTGTCTAACAATTGGGGTGCAGTTCA
>NZ_JAEUFG010000099.1 GCF_018588585.1 Bacillus sp. SM2101 | reverse complement strand
CGATCTGTTTCTATTTTTTGTGTTCCTGAAAAGTTAATCATTTTAAAATATCCCCTTTTATTCACTAATCCTTAGTGGAGACATACAACCTACCCCATTAGATTAAGTTCATTCCTTTATAATATCTTCCTTATTTTAACATGTATCTACTAGTCGTTCTTCAACAATATGACCCTAAAATGATTAATGGCACATATCTATATTTCAGATATGCGCCAAATAGCTGAAGACCGTTCTGCAAATCTATACTTTCTGGATAACGAAGAAACAATCCTATATTGTGTAGTCTTCCTTCACTAAATTTAAAAATAGAAGCATTTCATAATATAATTAACACAATTAAGCCATAGCCATTCACCATAACTAGAGGGTCTCATCCAATTTCTGAATCTTTGAGTGGGAAATTAAATATACATTGCCAAAAATGTCAATTTTGTCTCCCTTTGTACGTACAGCGCAATCTTTGTTCGACGCATAAATATTTATTTCTTCCGATAAGGAAGACAGTTCGCTTTGAATTAGCGCAAAGTTATTTTCAAGATCAAAATGAGCCCGGACGGAAAAATCGTCAAGGCCGATTCCGTCGTAAACAGAGCTTATTTCATCTCCAAAGTTTTTCGAGCATAAAAATTTATCAGACATATTGATTGCACCAGCGCTTGCTCCCATCACAACGGATCTGCTTTTTTTTATCAAATCCGACAATTCATATTCCATCAAAAAACCATTTTGGTTAATAATATTTCCACCCAACAAGAAAATGACTGAAGCATTTTGAATTAACTTTTGGGCATCTTCCTTCTGTACGCGATAATTAATTAAATGATATTCATCAAATATAATACCGGCCTGGTCAAGCCACGATCGCTCAGTAGCACCATCATCTTCATAAGAAGATGGATTTGAACTAATCATAACAAGCGATTTTCTATCAGTTATATCCTCTTGTAAAGCCCTTCCCAAATTCTCTGGGAAAAAATTATTAAACCAGCCTAGATAATAGTGAGTTTTCATAAGTATCCCCCGTAGCAAGTGTAAATAACATTAATTTTTTGAATTACTCATCCTGTTCTCTTGACGCAATATTCTCAATATTTGTGTAATATGTAACTCTTGCTAAGTCTACATAAATATTAGTATCTATACAATATATTAACGTTTTACTATCTCCTTATTTTTCGAGTAACTTTACTCAATACTAACACCTATCAATTTATCTCGATTTCAAGTCTTCAAGATAATACCCCAAATCATAAATAAAGGCGCATCTCTTAGAAAAATTCGCTATATTATTGAATAACAATTCTCAAGTTGGGCAGTAGAAAAAACTAATAGACTCATTAAACATTTTATTTACTAAATAAGTGTAGAAGTGTCTTAAATTATTGTTTAATTAAACTTTTATTTAATAAAATGGAGCGATTTAACTCTTCTTCTACACTAAATAATTCATCAATTATAGCCAATGTATT
>NZ_JAEUFG010000098.1 GCF_018588585.1 Bacillus sp. SM2101 | reverse complement strand
ATTCAATTGATGAAGCTATTGACAAGGCTAAAGAAAATGGAGCGTTAGTTGTGAGAGATAAAATGGAGTTCGATTCTTTTTATCTTGCATATTTGATCGATCCCACTGGAATTGGATTCGGTTTAATTCAAAAGAGAATCTTGTGAAAAGATTAAATCTTATATTAACGACAACCCTTTATTTGTTTCTTTTGTTGTGAATTTACCAGTAACGATTAAGGAGGAAGCCTACGTAGTAGGGCTTTATATGTAGTGTGGGGAAAAATACATATAACAATCAAAAAGTTATTGATTCAAGCACTTATCATAAAATAATACAATATCACCTACATCAACCAGTATATCTTGTCTCATTTATAAGTATTGATAAAGAAAATGATTCAAGAAATAAATACTGGTGGAACTCTGAAATAACAAGTAAGAATATGGGAGTTACTGAAGAAACATTTACACCTAGGGAACAATATACGATGGAATTATTTAGGTTCATCAAGTCACTCCTCCGAAGTATCGAAAAGTTATTAGTTTAGAAACAATTTTTCAACTTCATCTAACTGAATTCTATGGTAAGTGGTATTCAACAAAATGGCGCAAATCTTAATATTTAGATTTGCGTCTTTTTCATTCAAATTCCATACTCTATACAAAAGGATTACCTAAGTACTGAACATTTGAAATAAGTGATCTTAAGTTAAAGTTTAAAAATCTGAATTTTAACAAAATATTAGAGTTGCAAGAAATTAGAAGTTATAATGGTATCATGCACAGAGGTGCAATTAGGGCTATAATTATTCCTGAAAATCATATTTTACTAGTTCATTCAAATAGAGGGGACTATAAGTTTCCAGGTTTAATGCTAAAGAAACCGATATTGTCGCTCTATAAAGATAAGTTTATAAGGGAGGTTGCATTTTGATAAAAATTCTATATTTATCAATAATCATTATAACTACTTTCCTAGCTTCATATTTCAATTGGCCTGTTTTCATAAAAGGTAACCAAGTAAGTATATATAATTTAATCGTGACTGTAGCTTTTTTCTTAATTTGGTTTATTTCATGTATATATATCGGATTAAAAAGTAAAAAGAGATATATAATTCTTATCTCAGTGTACTGGGGACTCAACATTTTATTCGTAACTTTATTATTGGTTTTTAACAAATTTGAGATTAATACAACAGTACTTCTACCATTTGCAATTCTGTATGGTTGTCCAATATACGGTTTTCGTTATTTTATAGCTAATCTAACACTCCTTCAACTAATCACTGCTCCGTTGGGTCTAACCTTATGTATTTTAGGATACTGGTGGGGATATATCATTCGATCAAAAAACTAAAAATACATAGTATTAAGACCAAGTTATTCCTTATTATGAAGAAGGGCAATTCCTCCACAATATGGCGCAAGAATATAGTTAAGGCGATCCTGAGTACCTTAAGGATAAGTCTATTAAGAATGGGCACCAGGTA
>NZ_JAEUFG010000097.1 GCF_018588585.1 Bacillus sp. SM2101 | reverse complement strand
TGGGATAACGGTTAGTAGTATTTTTTTAATAATCTTCACCTACTATTCTTGATAGTAATATTCAATTAACATGCCCTATATCTTAATACCAATTATTTCAAAACCATTCAAATCTTACAACAACTTTTTTAAACATAATAAAAGCGCACTGTTAGATCATCGCGCCATATTGCGGAATAACATTTTCATGTAGTCCAATAGTAAGCTAAGTAAAACCTTCATAGTAATTTTCTAGGTATGTAAATTATATCTTTTTTAGTCCTTTTATAATCTTTTCAATTTCTATTAATAGTGCTTCACTACCTAAATCAGTTGAATAATTTTCCAAAAATATTATAATATCGCCCTTTTTAACAATGTAGCTTCCTTCATTTTGATACACCTTTTCTCCGTCACTCAAAGTAATTTCTTTGTAATTTTCGTCACCATTGATTGCCTTTTGGTAAGTCTTTGTAAAAAAAGAATCATTTTTTGACTGTGCTATAGTAAAAGTCTCTAATGATCCAAACGATAGACTCTTTGCTTTACTCCACCCTTGATAATTTAATGATAAGATACTATAAAGGTGTTTGTTATAATTATATGTTGGTATAAAAATACTGCCTTCCTCAATTGAAACTAAGTTGTGATATTCTGTATTTGTTTTCATGGTTTTTGATATTTTTAATAAATCCTCATGTGAGAAATTTTCGGATGACAATTCATAGAACATATCTTTTTCTACCCAACTTATACTATTTTGGTTGGAATACGTTTTGGATTTTCGATTATTGGTTTCAAATATAAAATTTTTCTTATCAATATCCTTAAATTCTATAGAATAGTTTCCCTTTTTTTCTTTTTTTTGTCGCATTAAATCTAAATCAGTACTCACTTGAACAGATAATGAATAATTTTCTTCAGAGTTATCTTTAAAAACATAACTAGCGCTAGAAAATTCCAAATCATTGTTTACTATCAAAACTGCGGATGCAACATCGTCTATAGTAAATTCAGTTATGTCAGGCAGCATTATTTGTCCACTAAACTTGTTCATTGCTGTAACCAGTTTTTGATTTTCATTTTCTTCATTAGAAAAAGCAATCACAATTATAGATAAAGTTAATAAAAGAACACCTAAGAAACCTTTTTTCATAATATCCTCCGTCATTTACCAAATATGTATACATTTTAATAGTATTACTACCTTTCGATATATTCTACCTATAAAATATTCCATTAGACTATTTCATATTTCCCCCTTAAAAACCAATAGACATCTCCCTAAAATGAAGAAAAGCACTAACCCTTGTTACAGGTTAGCGCCAAATTGTTGAATAATATTTTCATGTAGGCTTAGAACTATTCGACTCATTAATCATTATGTTTTTTAATTTTTTTTTCTAAATACATCACTTACATTAGTTTAAAGGGATAATAGAATGAAAATAACCGCTAAAATAGCAGGAGTTCCTTGTTTGATGAAAATCCCTTTATTTGCTGTCAAAGCTCCAAATACGGAAGCAATTATCACGCATATTAAGAAAAATAA
>NZ_JAEUFG010000096.1 GCF_018588585.1 Bacillus sp. SM2101 | reverse complement strand
AAAAATGTCATCAGGAAAGAAGCTTATAAGCGTGGGTGGACATCATATAACGATTGAATGAGAAAAAAGTATATGTGATAGGAGTGTTTATTAAACGCAAATTGTTTTTAATGATGATCAATATAAAAATATTACTCAACAATATGGCGCAAGAGGCGAGTAAAGACTATCTGGAATTTCCCTATTAAGGAAACACAAGTGATATTGAGGTTACTATGGGCTAAAAATAGCCCTTTTTTTTTGTTTGCCTAATCACTAACAAGTGTACAGACATAAAATGTTTTAAAATGTATTGAAAAAGGAGTGAAATAATGAGCACATATAAAGCTACACCATGTTGTGGTAAAAGTGTTACCAAAGAAACATCTGCTTGTTGTGATTGCCCTGTTATTACTGGGACATTACGCGGTACGTATGATCTAGACTGTGGTCAAACAACGACAATTTTTAGCACAAATACTAGTTCTGCTATTAACGGAACTGTTGAGGTAGATCGCTCCTCTGTATGTGGAGTGAATGTGATTATTACCGCAAACGGCATGGATACCATTCTAAATATCCCCCCATCAAATAATAACAATCAGGCAAACAGTCACAGTCTCAACTTTAATATGGTAACTAGTATAAAGATTATGTGTACTGGTGCATCAGGAGACAGTTGTTTAGGAGATTATGATTTTATAATTACAGAAAGATGTATAACGACTACCCCTGTATCAAATAATATAACCCAGAGTATTAGATAAAGAAGCTGGACTGCCAACACCTAACTAGACAATTTTCTTAAGGTATTTATTTTTGTACTCAATAGGACTTGTATAACCTAGTGTGCTATGAATACGAATATGGTTAAACCAATGCACGTAGTCATGGAGTTCTCGTGTTAATTCTTCTAAACTTTCATACTGCCTCCCTTTGACAAATTCTGTCTTAATAATTTTAAATGTAGCTTCTGCAACGGCATTATCATAGGGGCATCCCTTCATACTTAAAGAGCGTTTAATAGAGAATGTTTTTAAAACATCATCAATTAACTTATTTTTGAACTCGTTTCCTCTATCTGTATGAAACAATTGGATATGATGAAGGTCGTCCTTTATTGAAGCGAGAGCACGATAAACAAGCAACGCATCCTTGTTCGACCCAGTACTATGTCCAATAATTTCTCGATTAAAGAGATCAACAAAGACACATATGTAATGCCATTTTTTATCAACCTTTACAGATGTTAAATCACTTACGACAACAGATAACGCTTCGTTCCGCGTGAATTCACGGTTTAGTTCATTGGAATAGTGGTCCTCATTTGGCTTTTCTGAATGGGGTTTAAACTGTGCGACAGTATAATTAGAAACTAGTCCTTGTTCTTTCATGACTCTACCAATACGTCTTCTAGAAACAGTTTTCCCAAGCTTTATAAGTTCATGTTTAATTTTGCGTGTCCCGTAATTCTGTCGACTCTCATGGAAGATTCGAAAAATATGTGACGTGACATCATCCTCATGAGTTCGGTGTTTTGCTTCATAATAAAACGTACTTCTTGGGAGTTGTAGGACTTGGCACATTGCTG
>NZ_JAEUFG010000095.1 GCF_018588585.1 Bacillus sp. SM2101 | reverse complement strand
ACTTCCTATCACCAACTTAAACATAGAACATAGTTACTTCCAAAAACTAATCCACAGATTAAAATTTGAAATGCCATCGGAGAAAGCAGGAATTAAAGGTTTTGATTTTACACCTGTAGAAGTATCGAGATAAATCGTAATAGCTTTAATAATTTCGAGTTATTATTACTAGATTTTTTTTAGTAGTAGCTTTGTATTTTTTCACAATATGGCGCTCATCTGTAATAAAGATTAGCGTCTTTTCTATATGTTAATATTTACTTCAAATAAGCCGTTTCAGTATAATTAGACTGGTAAATTAATGAATGTTAAATATAGAGATGAAATATAAGGAAAACAAGGGTATACAAAGAAATGGGGTCAACGGCCGTCCAAAAATGAAAGAAAAACAGATAATTAAAGGAAGTTACGAAATTTGTATTAGATGCCCCTCTTTTTATTAATTTTGATCTTCAGAATGTGAGTAAGAATTTAAGAAATATAAGAGGACTAATCCTATTTATATGCGAGAATGGACAGGATACTTACATTTCAGATTTAATTTTAGACAAAGAAACGGAGAGTTAGATCGGAGGATAAAATGCAAAAAGTAATTAAAGCTAGTTTAGGTATTAGCTTCTTCATTTATTTATTGGCACTGGTTGTTATATTGTTTTTGGGGTCAAGTAGAGGTTATGTACATACAGACCTTTCACTATTTGAATATATAAAAAACTCATCAAATATTGTTCCATTCAAAACAATAAGTACATATATTAAAGCAATATTTGATGGAAGTATGAATATGGATATACCTATAAAAAATATTTTCGGTAATTTAATTTTGTTCTTACCGATGGGTGTTTATCTACCATTTTTTAAACAGAATTTTACCAAAGTAAGTGTATTTTCTATTTCAATGATTTTGCTATTATTCGTGATTGAAATTGTACAATTAGTTACCAAGAGAGGAAGGTTTGATATTGATGATTTCATCCTAAATATTCTGGGTGCTTTTATAGGATTTGGAATTTGGAAGTTGAAAGTTATTGAAAAATACCTAAATAAAACTAGTAATTATAATTCGACTAACGATGCTGGTGATTAGGTTTTTCTATATTAAGGCGCTCATTTTAAACGATCAGGTCCTGAATAGAAAAGAAGCTCTAGACATTTTTTCTTCAATTTCTGAATCCCAGGATGTTGAGAAGTGGGCTTATTAAAAGGATTAATCGTTAATCTTATTCAAAACCAGTAAAATAAGTACTTGTTATTCCCTTTCATCATATATTATGAGTTTTTTAGTTTTAACGAGGTAACACAGAGGCGAGGACAACATATACAACTGAAAAAAATAGTAACCTCCCTGTTCCATTCATGAAAGGATGGTGACTAGGGAGGTTGGAGGAAGGATCTTATAAATATGGTATGCCAATTATGTGTAATGAGCATGTATTGGTGTGCTAGGTAATTACATCAGTTTTCTACTTTTTGAATTTGAACTGACTGAAAAAAGCTCCTTATTCAGCAAACCAGCTAATAGTTTGTCAACATTTATCAATAAAAAACTTTATTTATCCATGCTATACTAAAATAGTCCATGACAAATAACCTTCCGAATATGCAGTTTGGAA
>NZ_JAEUFG010000093.1 GCF_018588585.1 Bacillus sp. SM2101 | reverse complement strand
AAATTAAGCAATATATGATTTATTACAATAAATACAGATATCAATGGAATTTAAAGAAGATGACCCCTGTTCAATACAGAGATCACCTTCTTAATGTAGCCTAGGCTTTTTTTAAAATGTCCTTTACAAAGGGTACACTTTAAAGAGAAATGGGATTTAATATATTTTTATATAGTCTGAGTCAGCTAATTAAGCCAGTTCTTGCAAGTTATAACTTACTAAATAATTAATCAAAAAAACTTGTTATTCCACAATATGGCCATAAAATGAATAATGGCACATATCTATATTTCAGATATGCGCCATATCGTATTCAGCTAGTTCACTGGTTGATCTATTTTAATTAATATTAATCTAAAGGTAGCCAGGATATCCTTAACTACATTCTTGCGCCATATTGTGGAAGATCAGCTCAACGCAAAGGGAGTAACTAGTACCCACATTGTATTGTTAAATCATAACTTTCTATATAAATTACATTAACTTATTTAATCCACTTTTTAATTCATTACCATTGAATGAATTCATGCTTAAATAAGGGTTTTTTCTGAGCTAAATAAATAAAAATCTTCCCCCCAGTGACCATCACAAGAAAGATTTATCCAGTTTTCAAAGAAAGACGAAAAATTTTCGCCTTGCCTAAACCGTGCATATGATAACTAGTGGTCAGATATATAACTTCACCTTTGTTGTATTCTAGGTCAATCCCTAAGTATCCACCATTACCAAATGATTTAAAAATAAGAGTGTTTTTGTTTTTTTACTTATTCTAGAATTAACCCTTCAATACTAATAGACACTTTATTAAAAAAGGAGCCCGATTCTTTAATAAATTTTTACTTTCTTTTTTTCATATCCTTTTCCAATGACTGTCTCTTTGTTTTTACTAATATAGACAACCAATCTCCCGTTATTGTTGTCTTCGTTATTATTAAAGGTTACTGCATATACAGTTTTACCTATGTATTTAACCCCTATTTGTTCCCCTAGTTCTTCATTTACAATCACATTATCTACAATAGAATCCTTGGGAGAAACAGGGATTTTTTTTCTTTCTTCATTCGTTAAGCTATTAAATGCCACCATCTCCATTGGTAGCTTATTATTATCGGAAAAATAGGAGGCAATAATAAGAAAAAGTAAACAAGAAAGTACTAAAGAAATAAATTTTTTCAAGGTCCTCCCCCTCTTTGTTATCTATAATAGCTAACCTACGATTAAACTGCACTTTAACTTAAGACCAATTTTTTCAAATGTTCAGTACTTAGACAATCTTTTTGATAGAATATGGCACTCAAATGATAAAGACGCTTATCTAAGTTTCAGATTAACGCCATTCGTATTATGATTACAATCATTCATTTTCAGTATATCTTTTTTTATCTTATTATTTAGGTAACTGACATACCCCTTTACTAGATTCTTGCGCCATATTGTTAAAGATCGTCATTAATGTCTTCTGCTTTTACTTAGCTCTAGGGAAACATTATTTTTTAAGTAGTTGTATTGATTAAGGTTTGTGTCCTGGAAAGCTTCTTCTCTATTTGATGAGATATCTGTATAATTTATGCTTTCACTAAATTGGGATTCTGTAAAATCATATCGGGTGTTGTCTATAAAATTATAATAATGCCATC
>NZ_JAEUFG010000092.1 GCF_018588585.1 Bacillus sp. SM2101 | reverse complement strand
TGAACTGCCCCCTGTCTAGTAGACAGCGGAAATAATAAAAAGTCACTTAAGCGGCTTTAGCTCTATATTCCATAGGGCTAAGGCCATTTAATCGTTTTTGGTACCTATCGTAATTATAAAAATGTATATAGTCTTCTATGGCTTGAGATAATTCTTCAAAGTTCTCATATTTATTTAAATAATACTTCTCACATTTCAGTGCTCCCCAAAAAGATTCCATCGGTCCATTATCAATGCATCGACCTACTCGCGACATACTTTGTGTCATCTTAGCGGCATCTATTTTTCGTTTAAACCCTTTAGATGTGTACTGAAATCCTCGGTCACTATGTATTAGTGGATTATCCCCGTTCAGTTGGTCTATCGCTCGGTCAAGAGTATTAAACACAAGAAGGTTATTATTCGAATTCCCTAAAACATAACTAATAATTGAGCCATCATATAGATCGAGAATAGCACTTAAATAAGCTTTCTTTGATACTCCATATTTAAATTCCGTTACGTCCGTTACCCATTTTTCATTCGGTTTTTCTGCCGTGAATTCGCGATTTAACACATTTTCTGCGACATGTTGAGGAGTAGAGCTCTTATAAGAATTTTTCTTTCTTCGAATGACAGACTGTATGCAGGCTACCTTCATTAGTCTATAAATACGTTTGTAATTAAAGTTCTCTTCAAATTTCCGATTGATATTTAACGTCATTCGACGATATCCATATATCCCATCGACCTTCTTATGTAGAACCATCATTTCTTTAATAATCTCTTCGTTCTGAAGTTCTTGTGCCGAAGGCTTCCGTTTCAGCCACTTATAGTAAGCACCTCTTGTAATACCTGCCACTTCACAAAGCAATAGAATACTCAGACCTTTGCTTTCATTAAGTTCCTGAATGGCAATATACTTGTCTTCATATCGAATGCAGCTTACTTTCGCCTCCTTTCGATTTCCTCTAACTTTTTTAAGAATAAATTTTCCGCACGTAAGCGCTCATTTTCTCTTTCTAGCTTTTTCATCTGGAGTTTAATCTTCTCTTCTGGAGTTAGCTTTACTTCTTCTTTCTTTTTTCCACGTTTATCTTTAAGTCCTTCATCTCCACCATTTTCATACTTCTTAACCCATTGGTACACCTGTTGATAAGAGACCTTGTAGGTCTCAGCTGTTGTTTGATAATCTTTGCCATTCCCTAAACAGTCCATTACAATTTGTATCCGTTCTTCCCAAGTCGTATCTCTTCCGTTAGTCATAGTCCTTGTCCTTCCTTGTTTCGTATCTTTTAATTCACTATGACTATTATACTTGTAAACCCATTTCTCAAGGACGGAACAACTTGAAATTTCATATTTACGAACAACCTCACGTTGAGAGTATTCCCCTGACAAATAATCTTTAACTGCAGCTTCCTTTAATTCTTTGGAGTAGTTTTTCCATGTTTTAGAGTCAATTAATCCATCAATTCCACTTTTCTCAAATCGCTCTACCCATTTATAAATAGTATTTTTAGGAATTTGGTACATTGTTGTTAGCTCTTTTAGAGTGAAGTTTTCGTTGTTATATGCCCTCACCACTTCATGTTTAAATTCAATAGAGAAAAATTTATTGGACATAAAAAAGCCCCCTTAAGGTAATCAGATTTTATTTTTTAATCTGTCTACCTTAAGGGGAGCATATCA
>NZ_JAEUFG010000091.1 GCF_018588585.1 Bacillus sp. SM2101 | reverse complement strand
CGAGGGCACTGAAAAAGTCCAATATTTAATAAAGGCAGTTGAAATTCAATCAAATGAACTTTCAACTGCCTCTTTACTTTATAATAATGTTATCAAATGTATGTAGGTGGTATCCAATGATTTCAAATCAAGAATCTCTCAACTTAAGCCCCTTCATGGCTATATACGATATGGTTGTACCAAAAGATAATATGCTTCGTAGAATTAATGAGCTTGTAGATTTTACTTTCATACTAGAGGAATTAAAATCAAAATATTGTCTTGATAATGGTCGAAATGCAATTTCTCCAATTCGTATGTTTAAATATTTACTTCTTAAATCGATTTATGATTTGTCTGATGTAGTTGTTATAGAACGTTCAAAATACGACATGTCATTTAAATATTTTCTCGACATGGCTCCAGAGGATTCAGTAATTGACCCAAGCACGTTAACGAAATTCCGAAAGCTCCGTCTTCAAGATGTGGGTTTATTAGATATACTTATTGGAAAAACCGTTGAGATTGCTTTAGAAAAAGAAATCATTAAGAGTAAAAAAATTATTGTGGATGCAACACATACAAAAGCTCGTTATAATCAAAAATTACCGAGAGAGTTTTTACAAGAAAAATCAAAAAACGTCCGAAAAGCAGTATATCAAGTAAATGAATCAATGAGAGAAAAATTTCCACCAAAAACAAACTCTAAAGAAGTCAATGATGAATTGGATTATAGTCGTCAACTCATTAGAGTTATTGAAACTGAGACACAAATCTCTGAGATTCCTGCTGTCAAAGAAAAATTAAACCTTCTAAAAGAAGTTGTAGAAGATTATGCAGAACAACTAAGTTATTCAAACGATCCAGATGCACGTGTCGGACACAAAACAGCTGATTCTTCTTTCTTTGGATTTAAAACACATATAGCCATGAGTGATGAACGGATTATAACAGGGGCGATTGTTACTACTGGTGAGAAAAGTGATGGGAAATACTTGAAAGAATTAGTTGAGAAAAGTAAAGAAGCAGGCATGACAATTGATAGAATCATTGGTGATACAGCTTATTCAGAAAAAGATAACATTCAATATGCAAAAAAAGAAGAATTTCAACTAGTGGCCAAACTGAACCCTCTGATCACACAAGGTCGACGTGCGAAGGAATATGAATTTGAGTTTAATAAAGACGCGGGTATGTATGTGTGCAAAGCAGGACACATGGCAATACGTAAAGCAAGAACAGGGAAGAAAGGTCAAAATGAAAATCAAAAGGATACATATTACTTTGATATTGAAAAGTGTAAGTTATGCCCTTTCCGTGAGGGTTGTTATAAAGAAGGGGCAAAAAGTAAAACCTATTCTGTGTCAATAAAGTCTACTGAACATAAGGAACAGGAAGCATTTCAAAACAGTGAAGAATTTAAAGAACTGGCACGTTCTCGTTATAAAATTGAAGCAAAGAATAGTGAATTAAAACATAGACACGGTTATGAAACGGCATCATCTGCTGGTTTATTTGGTATGGAAATTCAAGGAGCCACAGCGATATTTGCAGTTAATCTCAAGCGAATCTTAACACTCTTAAGTTAAAAAGAATAAAAAAAGAAAAGGAAAAAAGCAATTTATCATCTCATTTTAGAGGATAAATTGCCTTTTTTTGTGTTCAGATTATAAGAATAAAAAACTGTAAGTTTTTCAGTGCCCTCG
>NZ_JAEUFG010000090.1 GCF_018588585.1 Bacillus sp. SM2101 | reverse complement strand
TTGTGTTTACTTAATAGGTAACTATCCTTAACATAGTCCAGATAGCCTTTATTACCTTCTTGCGCCATATTGTGGAATATAACTATACAGTTTTTTAAGTTTATAGGTAGATTTCTTTCCTCATCTTGAGTAATTGTTTTAAGGTAATTTTGAGGATTCACTTTATAAATTGATTGACACCTATAAAACACGTCATTAACTAACAAACAAAAAAACTGATTGATTAAACTCATTTGGACGACACAAGTTACTCGGGTCAAAAGAGTCTTTTATTACGACTAGTTTTGAGTTTTCTATAGATTCAAGGAGCTTTTTTGCCCAATGCTGTGGCATTTTATCACCAGTTATTATTAAAGTTGGAGCCCTGATATGTTTAAGATAAGGTTCATATTTAATTCGGTTTACTTCAATTCTCTGTTTAATTAGTTCCCATCTCCTCATATTTAGTATTACTTGTTTCATTGACTTTTGCGCAGTTGGCCAATCATTATATGTACTCTCTGCTAGTTTGGCTAAATTTTTTCTTGGTAGCAGATAAAAAGGGACAGCCATGTAAGAAGCCCATTTATATTTCAATCCAAGATAGCGAATTCTTGTATCATAGAAGCTATCTACTACTATTAGCCCCTTTACACTATTTGGATATGTAAAGGCTATTGTTTGACAAACAATGCCTCCATAAGAAACGCCAATAAAGTATGACTTCGGAATATCTAATTCTCTTAACAACTCAATAACGTCAGAAGCTTGCTTTTGAATAGTATCACGGACGGGTATATTTAGTTTTGAAGAAGCCCCATTTCCTCTTAAGTCAAGAGTTATTACTCGAAAAGTTTGCTTGAAAAAATTAATTTGAGGCTCGTACATTTTAGTACTAGCTCCTATTCCAGGAATAAATACTAATGTTTTTTGGCCCCTACCATAATCTTCATAATATATTTTAGCTTCATTTATATCTAGATACGGCATCTAGTTGCCCCCCTCCTTAGTAAAATTGATGTTTCACTAATCCTTACATTATCACTACCTTTACTTTATCTCTGATGATTCTCCCTCTTCTATGCCTCCTGAAGGGATTGCCCATGCATCAGATTCTTTACTCTTTACGATTAGTATTTCAAAATTGGTATTTACACATATCGCAGCCTACCGCAGCATTCTTTCATTTAATTTCCTCCAAAAAAGTTACAATGTTTAATGTGTACTTCTTTATATTATTTCAAAAATTCAGAATTCTTACAATCTCTTTCCATAAAGAAAACGCTTTTCGTTTGACAGAAAAGTGCCATATCGTATTATGAGGTCAGCCAGTAACATTTCTAGTTGACCTATTTTTAATAGGTATTAATCTTAAGGTAGTCGGGGCAGAACGCTAGCGCCATTGGGACTCGATCCCGTCGGCAATACTGTTCACCTCCTACTTGTAGAAACATGTTTGAGGCTGGTTGGGGCATAGACCCCGTATAACAAGCGAAGCTATGAAACTACAAGTTATGTTAGGGGGCTACCGGCAAATATATTATAGGAAGTGATACATTATGGATCCAGTCAGACTAGCCTCTTGCGCCATATTGTTGAAGATATAACAATAGCAACAGTTTACGAAACTAAAACCCTCGTTTATTAGATTTCTTTTAACTTTGAATACTTTCTATAAGCTTTATAGAAACTTCTTCCTATAAATAC
>NZ_JAEUFG010000089.1 GCF_018588585.1 Bacillus sp. SM2101 | reverse complement strand
CTTACAGATTTTCACGAACGGGAAAGCCCACTCCTTAAGGTGTGGGATGGTAGTGAGATCAGATACGGTGTAGCTTCTGCTACATTAAGTATCTGAAATTCCCTACATTGTTTGTTGCAGTAAAACACTAAAACTGATAAATTAATGTTATGGAAGAATATAGAAGAACCAAGACTACTGTTTCATTAATTAACTATCATTTTGTTTTCTGCCCACGGTATAGGCGAAAGATATTCCTTCAAACAAAGGTTGAAGAACGTTTTAAGCAGTTGGTTCAAGAAATATGTGAAGAATTGGACATTCAAATTATTGCTATTGAATGTGATAAAGACCACTCTCATTTATTTCTTAATGCTTTGCCGACATTAAGTCCTGCTGATATTATGGCAAAAATTAAAGGAGTGACTTCTAGTACATTGAGGAAGGAGTTTCCTCATCTTCAACACTTGCCGAGCTTATGGACACGTTCTTATTTCGTTTCAACTGCTGGAAATGTATCAAGTCAAACGATTAAAAGATACGTTGAACAACAAAAAACAAGGGGGTGAGACTGTGAAACAAACAATCACTGTGAAAATTAAATTGCTTCCAACAAAAGAACAAGCCGATGTTTTAACCAAGATGAGCTATGAGTATATTTCTGCAATTAATACACTCATTTCAGAAATGGTAGAAGAAAAGAAAAGTACAAAGAAAACAAGTAAGCACGTAAATGCCATCCTACCGAGTGCTGTAAAAAACCAAGCTATTAAGGATGCGAAAAGTGTATTTTCTACAAAGATAAAGAAAAGTAAATATAAAATAATTCCTGTTCTTAAACAGCCTGTTTGTGTATGGAATAACCAAAACTATTCATTCGATTTTGAAAATATTTATCTACCATTAATGTTGAACGGTAAATCTAAAAAAGTCCCTGTTCGTGCTTTATTAGTAGATAAAAAGAATCGTAACTTTGACTTGTTAAAACATAAGTTAGGCACACTACGTATCACTAAAAAATCAAACAAATGGATTGCCCAAATTTCTGTCACTATTCCTACTGAATATAGGAATGGAACAAAAGTGATGGGCGTTGATTTAGGGTTGAAAGTCCCTGCCGTAGCTGTAACAGATAACAACAAAACTAAATTCTTTGGTAATGGTAGAAAAAATAAGTATGTTAAACGGTATTTTAGAAAGAACAGACAACGCTTGGGTAAGGCTAAAAAACTACAAGCTATTCGCAAACTCGATGATAAGGAACAACGATATATGAAAGACCAAGACCACAAAATAAGTCGCGCAATTGTTAATTTTGCGATTGATAATCAAATTTCTGTTATTCGTTTAGAACAATTAACGAATATTAGGCAAACGGCAAGAACAAGCCGTAAAAACGAAAAGAATCTACATACATGGTCTTTTTATCGTTTAGCTCAATTCATTGAATATAAAGCGAATTTAGTTGGTATCAAAGTCGAGTATGTCAATCCAGCTTATACGTCGCAAGCTTGCCCTAATTGTTCGAAACAAAATAAAGCTAAAGACAGAAACTATAAGTGTTCGTGTGGGTTCGAAACCCATCGAGATAGAGTCGGTGCAATGAACATTCGTTATGCACCTGTGATTGATGGTAATAGTCAATCAGCCTAAGATGCTATATGCACTGTCTTAGGAAGGGTAATGGCATACCCTAATCTCGAGGTCATACTCCGATAGCAGAAATGCACTTCGGTTTAATCA
>NZ_JAEUFG010000088.1 GCF_018588585.1 Bacillus sp. SM2101 | reverse complement strand
AGGGAGGCAGTATGAAAGTTTAGAAGAATTAACACGAGAACTCCATGACTACGTGCATTGGTTTAACCATATTCGTATTCATAGCACACTAGGTTATACAAGTCCTATTGAGTACAAAAATAAACACCTTAAGAAAATTGTCTAGTTAGGTGTTGACAGTCCAAGTTCTAAGATTACATGACAATATTATTCCACAATATGGCGCAAGAATGTAGTTAAGGCTATCCCTACTACCTTATGAGTAATACCTATTAAAAAAGGTCAACCAGAAATGTTACTGGCTGACCTCATAATACGATATGGCGCATATCTGAAATATAGATATGTGCCATTATTCATTTTAGGGGAAGATTGTTGAAGACCAGAGTATTTTGGTTATTAAATATATAGAAATTCCAATGATATATTAGTAACCTCAATGGATTATGTGGTTACTAAGGGCAAGGGAAATAAAGCAAAGAAGACACCTTGTTATGAGAAAACAGTTTCCAATTCTTCATTTCTGATGATTGAAACTAATAAACTCCCTCGGCGTTTTGAAAATACCGTTAGAGTACCATAATAGTTGGGAAAGATTTCAATAAAGAAAAAGCACTCTTCTAAAAGAAGAAACGTAACGTGTAAACAATTTTTTAGATTTAGATATTGTGAATAATTTAAAAATTTGAAATAATTAACAGGATGAGATTATTTAATGAGATTAAAATTTAGCAATCGATTAGGAGGGAAAATAAATGGAATTTATAATGAATTATGGTGACACTAGTTTTATTGGATTAGTTAATGCGGAAAAATACAAATCATTTGTAGATAAAGACTGGGAATTAGATAAGCTTATATATCATTTTACAGATGAAATGAAACAAGGGAATATACTAGTTTGTCAGATGACAGAAGAGGGTTTTGCTCATTCATGGAAAGTTGATATAAAAATCGGAACTGATGACATTGAAGGAGAATGTTTTAGAAGGGCTCTAGGATATATTAAAGTAACTGATAATAGATTATTTATGGTAGATTATGACTGCCTTACTATGGCAGCACAATATGAAGATGAATTGGTACCAGATGAAAATTGCTCCAGCTATAAAATTGATATTGAAAATGGTATATATCAAGTAGAGTTAATTCAATATTATAATGTAGATACAGATGAACATTTTGGAAATCATGATAGAGAACTTTCTCTTAATTTTGTTAAGAAGCCTGAATTTCAACAAAAGATAAATAATGTATTTTGGTGTACGATTTAAAATTACATATACCACGATCTCCACGAAAAGTGAGTAGTAAAGTTTCATTGTTTTATAATACATAATAGAAATTCAGTCGAATAAGTCTTGTATTAAGGATAATTTCTCTAAATAATAGTAAATGGGTAAACTATATGGATCCCAGTCCAAGAAATAAATAAAGTAATAACAATGGTTTGTTGGATGTGTATGACAGTAATATGGATAGAGCAGACAGGAATTATCAAGGGAGGAGCAACTGAAAATACAGCATTCGCTCCTACACAAGGCATTGACAATCCACTTCGAATTGATCAATTAGCTTAATAATGAAACAATTAATGTGTCGAATAGTTTTGAGACTACATGACAATATTATTCAACAATCTGGCGCGATGATGTAACATCATCGCGTTTTTGGACTACCACGCTTTAAAAACTCTATGATTAGGTTACTAAGAGGTGATATCAGCTCTTTTTGTTTGAACAATTACCATAGACTCC
>NZ_JAEUFG010000087.1 GCF_018588585.1 Bacillus sp. SM2101 | reverse complement strand
TTGAGTTCACAAAATATATATTTCTATTATTAAGGAATAACTTCTTCTCCAAATATTTTACTCTATAAAAGGACTTTCAGGTTGTACAAAAGTTGGAGATGTTATTGGTGTTCTAGAAAATAGATTCCCACCCAATACTACCATCATACACATATAACATACCATAGTACTTACAAATAAATATGAATTCATAAGTCTTCCCATCCTTAAAAGTTATAATAGTATATATTATTCGTAACTTTAAAATGTTCTTGGACTAGCAACTATACAGATTGCATGATTATGGAGACTTAATTTCTATTATGTTTATTATTTAGATTAGTTTCTTATTTGATCTGATCATAAATATTCAATAAAAATAACCATACCACAATTCCAGAAACCATACTAAACCATGCAAAAAATTGATTCTCTTTTTTAATAATGGAAATAATGCAATTAAAATTGCTCCAACTCCAAACGAAATGACCATAATTAATCGTACAGTTAATTCTAACATCCCCGCCTCGCCTCCCGATTTATATTATTTACATAATAACCACAATATCACTTGTGTTTACAAAAAAATAATGAATTTTTGCCATTAAAGCCTTTTTGTCAACTGTTAGAAAAACTTTAAAATAGGATTTCTCATCATCCAAGCTAATCTTCTCATATCTTTATAGAAAACAATGTTAATGAGAAGAGGTGTTTTTTTTGACGACAACTGTGATTGATGTGAAAACACATAGGATAATTGCTACTGTACCTGCTGGTGATATTTCTACTTTATTTAAACAGTCTATCTTCACACCGGATGGGAAGCTCGCTTATGTGACGAATAATACACTTGGAAGTGTTGATGTCATTGATGTGAAAACTCATAGCGTAATCGCTACTGTTTCAGTTGAGAACCCTATTGACATTGCATTCTCACCGGATGAAAAATTAGCTTATGTGACGAATAATGCTACTTTTGGTAGTGTTTCTGTCATTGATGTGAAAACACATAAAGTGATTACCACTATTCAGATTGTTGCTTCACCAACGATTGTAACTTTCACGCCGGATGGAAAACTCGCTTATGTGGCAAGTCGTGAGGATGGCACTGTTTTTGTCATCGACGCGAAAACGCATAGCGTGATTGCCACTGTTTCAGTTGACGACCCTTTTGACATTTCCTTCACCCCGGACGGAAAACTCGCTTATGTTACAAATGTTAATCCTAGTAGTGTTTCTGTCATTGATGTGAAAACGCATAATGTAATCGCCACTGTTTCAGTTGGGGGTACTCCAGCGATTATCGCCTTCACGTCAGTTGAAAAACTCGCTTATGTAACATGTAATCCTGGGGATGTTGCTGTCATTGATGTCAAAACGCATAACATAATCGCCACTGTTTCTGTTGACGGGAATCCAAGGTTTGTCGCTTTCACGCCAGACGAGAAACTAGCTTATGTTACAAATTCAACTACTCCAGGTAGTGTTTCTGTTATTGATGTGAAAACTCATTGTGTGATATCGACTGTACTGGTTGGGAACACTCCCCTTGACATCGCCTTCACGCCAGACGGAAAACTCGCTTATGTGACGAATAATACTACTCCTGGCAGTGTTTCTGTCATTGATGTAAAAACTCATTGTGTAGTTGCCACTGTTCAGATTGTGGCTGGTCCAGATTTTGTCGCCTTCACACCGGATGGAAAACTCGCTTATGTTGTTGATTGAATTTTGAGCATTTATATTATAGATACTTCTATAATCAAATTAAGTTTCCTTTTAATAATGTTAGTAGTCACATTGTCCATTGTGGTTACTAAAAGTTCTTAGTTTAAACAATATTACCCAAAACATAAAGAAAGACGCTTTTCAGTATAGTTTCTGAAAAGCGCCATATTGT
>NZ_JAEUFG010000086.1 GCF_018588585.1 Bacillus sp. SM2101 | reverse complement strand
GTAAAACAATTATAGAAGGTGAGTTTTACTAATGAAAGATAAAGATTGTAAATGTAGAGTTGTTCCACCACCACCACAAGGACCACAGGGCCCACCGGGGAAACAAGGACCACAAGGACCACAGGGCCCATTGGGACCACAAGGACCTCCGGGGACAGGAGGGGCTATATCTTGGGGATGTTTAGCCTCTGGGCCACCTCAAACAGGGCAGATGCCATTTACACCAGTACAAGGTATGCGGTTTACGAATTATACTGAAAATGGTCCCAGTTTTGATGTAATACAAAATGCTGGAACTGGCTCCATAATAATTAATAATGCTGGGACTTATTTAGTAAAATTGTCAATGGTAGTCATAGTCCCTGTTGCTCCGGCAGGTGGCGGTACTACATTTGGTAGCGCTACATTCGCTATTGATATTGGAGGTTCTCAAAGGTTCGACTCAAATATCATGGTAGCATTTTCTAATGCTGATCCTACGAATGAGCTTATAACCACCGTAGCAAGAGAAATTTGTATAACACCACCGGCTGGTGCAGATTTTGGCATTACACCTTTTGCCGTAGGTGGAAATATAATGGTTGATTTTCCAAGCTTTTCAGTTGTACAAATAGCATAATGGTTGAACTGCACATCTCCTACTCAAAAAGTTAAGGTGCTCTTAAAATATTGGAGTGCCTTTTTTATTTCTTTAGCTGAATGTGTATATTTTTGTATATGATATTAAATTATAGTTTACTCAATAGCAACTATAGGAACTTGTTTAAAAAACACACAATTAAAATAGACTCCAGTACATTTTAGTCACGTTATATATGTTAGTCCAGCCTCCTATAAATAATATCCATACATATAAAATAAAAATAATTATAGAAGGTGAAAATAACTAATGAAAGATAAAGATTGTATATGTAGGGTCATTCCGTCACTACCTCAAGGGCCAATGGGGCCTATAGGTACACCTGGATAGACCAATTAATTAAGGAATTAATATTAATCAACTCATTTACCAATATGTTTGACTACAAAAATATAAGTCCTTATGGCCTATGATAAATCTGAGGGAATAAATTGAACTTGAATAATAATATTAATCTAATCACAAACTTCTCCGCAGGAGTTATGAAATTAGACCCTGCGGAAATTTAAATATTATTGGTATGTTACTACTCGCTACAATATCTTCCTGTTGTTAGGTTTACTTTTTGTTAAGTGAATTTATTAAATTATCTGTTGCCCAAAATAAAACGGCTCCAAACACTGCATAAGGTCTAATATCTTTCGTTAAGATGAAAAATACTTTTGGCTCTGAAATAAGTAATGCAATATCAAAAAGACCAAAAAAGAGGAAAAACATTGCGCCAAATAATATATGGAAACCAAGTGAAATTAAATCCCTTTGTTTATTACTTATCTTCCCGGATATAAAATCAGAAAAAATTGAACAAGGGATTCCATAGATCGCCATGAACAAAGCAGAATACATAAAGTAAATAAAAAATGAAGTGCTACCAATTACTAAATATAGAATTAAGGTCAAAATAATGGATGTCACTATTGCTGAGAGAATTTTTCTTTGTATTGTAAACTACCTCCTTCTATTAATGATTAATCCCCCCTCATAATAATATGCTTCTAAGTCTATAATACATATAGTATTTAAATATCCGATGTGGTAAAGGAGTTCGATAAAACAGGGCAATAAAGAGTCTAATTCTATAATTTGTTATTTACTTCCACAAACATTTCAGTGTATTTAGAAAGGTTAATTAATGAATCTAAATTATATATATTAGAATTGTACAGTTATATAGTTTTACAGTCTAGAATACCATAACTAGAAATTATAGAGGGGAATTAATACGATATGGCGCTAATCTGTAACAAGGATTAGTGCTTTTCTTCATTTTAGGGCCATATTGATTAACAACAAGT
>NZ_JAEUFG010000085.1 GCF_018588585.1 Bacillus sp. SM2101 | reverse complement strand
AGTTTCATATCCATTTCAACCTCAATTTTCCAAAGAGTAAACAAAACTATTTGCATATACGTGTATATGTTATTCAATTCTAGTTTACATAATAGCAACTATAGGAACTTGTTTAAAAATACACAATTAACATAGACTCTAGTACATTTTTGTCACGCTAAGCATGTTAGTCCAACCATTCTATAGAAAATATCCATACATATAAAGTAAAAACAATTATAGAAGGTGAAAATAACTAATGAAAGATAAAGATTGTAAATGTAGGGTCGTTCCACCACTACCTCAAGGGCCACAGGGTCCACCTGGGAAACAGGGACCACAAGGACCACAGGGGCCACAGGGTTCAATGGGAACTCCTGGGACACCGGGTAGCGCGCTAGGTTTATGCCAAATCACAGGGATACAGGATACCGCAATACAAGGGGCCGGTGTTACTTTTGGAACATCTGGACCATGTATCGGTCTTACTATACCTATGGGTGCTAATTCAATCCAACTTTCCGATATTGGGTTATACGAAATTTCATTCGAAGCCGATAATTCTTTAGCTAATGGGGAGGAGATTTTCTATGAAGTTTCAAGCGATGCACCAGCCATAGTATCACGAACGCTTGTACGTAATAACTCTGGTGGTGACATAGTAATGCCGGCATCAAAATCTGAACTCTATCAAAGTACTCAAATGAATGAAATAATCTCAGTCGATACACCTACTGTAACAGGAGCTCCAAGCTACACCCGCCCTGTTCTTCATGTGATTAGATACACATAATAAATGTTTTATTTTGGAGCTTTTTTGGGCTCTTTTTTTTGCCCTAACTAAGAACCAGAGTCTACAATAAGTATTGGCGTTTGGAAGCGCAAGAAAATTTGCATAAAAATGAATATTATATACAATTCTAGTTTACATAATAGCAACTATAGGAACTTATTTGAAAATACATAATTAACATAGACTTCAGTCCATTTTAGTCACGTTATATATTTTAGTCCAACCTTCTATAACAAATATCCATACATATAAAGTAAAAACAAGTATAGAAGGTGAAAATAATAATGAAAGAAAAAGTTTGTAAGTGTAGAGTCGTTCCACCACCACCTCAAGGACCTGAGGGGCCACACCTGGTAGGCAGGGTCCACAAGGACCTATGGGAATACAGGGACTGCAAGGATCACAAGGACCTATGGGTACACCTGGACTATCGGATCCTCAATCTGCATTTAGAGCGGAAAATTCAGCAGATTCTCAACCATATCAAAGTGGAAATTTGCTTCCTGTGATTTATCCGAACGAAATATTTGATTTAAACAATGAGTACAATACAGCCAATTCACAGTTTATCCCTTCTCAATCTGGTGTATATTCTATTTATGCTGGCGTTTTTTTTCAAGCTAGTTCTAATCAGAATTACCAAGCATTTTGTACAATTCGAGTAAATAATGCATTAGTATATCAAAATGACAGAGATGTTATAATAGCACCTGGTATATTAATTGCGGCAAAACTGATAAATGCTTACACATTAGTTCAAATAAACGCTGGTGACATCGTAAATGTAACATTTAGTGCAAATCAACCAGGTACTGTTTTAGCGAATAGTGCTGGAACTATCTTTGCCGCCGCAAGATTCCCATCTCCATAAGCTGATGTTTTAACGTCAGCTTATTTTGAATATCTATGTATTGGATATTCAATTCTAGTTTACATAATGATAACTATAGGAACCGATGTGTTTTCATAATCATTGATATAACAATATTTTCACAAAGTGAATTTTTATAGGATATGATTTTTAAACACAAGTTGAGTTGTGTTGTGCGCCCATAAGGGAGGCTAAGAAAATCGCTTTTTCCAAAGCGTGGATTAAGTCCGCATATAAATCCATCATTACCCACCTTAACCGAAGGGGAAACCTAACGGGGAGTGTAGCATGGTGTGGAAAGTCATGAGTTGACGAGTCGCTACGTCACGACTGAA
>NZ_JAEUFG010000084.1 GCF_018588585.1 Bacillus sp. SM2101 | reverse complement strand
AGGTTCGCTTGTTAAACGGGATCTATGTCCCAACCAGCCAAAAACATGTTTATACAAGTAGGGGGCGAACAGTTTTGCTGACGAGATCAAGTCCCACTGGCGCTGCGTTCTACCCCGACTACCGCTATCATAAGACCTCATGAAAAAAGGTCAACCAGAAAAAACTGGCTAACCTTATATTACGAATATGGCGCGATGACCTAAAATCATCGCGTTTCTGTTATACTTAATGCATCTAGAACAATTTCAGAAAAACTCACATTAGTTTAATATAGCTTAATTAGTTGAAAGTAAGGAGTAAACATTCGTATCATATGGAATGTTATTTTGATACATATAGTTTCTGAGAATCCCTTCTTTTTCAAACCCTAACTTAGCTAATAATTTATTAGATGGTTTGTTTTCTTTAAATACAACTGCTCCAATTCTAGTTAGCTCAAGTTCGTTAAATCCATATGATAAAACTTGAATAATTGCTTCAGTTGCATACCCATTTCCCCATTGTTCTGGAAAAAGTGCATAAGCAATGTCAGCTCTCTTATGTTCCGAAGACCAATCATGAAAACCAATGGTTCCAATAATTCCTTCTATTCCTTTAATTTCAATGCCCCATTTAATCCCTCGTTTTTCCTTGTAGTTAATTGCAAAATTGTTAACTATATTTTTCACCTGTTCTAAATTTGTTAATGGTTTTTGACCATAGTGACGTAATACATCTTCATTTGAAAAACAATTCAAAATATCTTGTGCATCATTTTCTTTTAGTTCTCTCAAGATTAGCCTTTCTGTTTCTAATTTAGGAAACATATTCTCACTCCTAGTATAAAATTTTATACAGTATCCAATTGAAATATTTACAATTATATAACAATTATTTCAAATTAAATAAATTTTCACAAGAAGACATTTAGCAATTGGAGCTGTACAGTATAACCCACGACCAT
This sequence comes from Bacillus sp. SM2101, assembly GCF_018588585.1. NCBI lineage: Bacteria > Bacillati > Bacillota > Bacilli > Caryophanales > Bacillaceae > Bacillus > Bacillus sp. SM2101. The sequence continues at coordinate 1,089 of NZ_JAEUFG010000084.1, read as the reverse complement.
AATATGGTTATGGTCATTCTAAATAGTACTATTTTACAATTTTTTGAACATAGTAGAATAATTAGACAAAGCAATTTAAAATCATACATAGTTCTAAAGCTACATGAACAAAGAAACTATTATGATGAAGAAATTAAAGAACTACTAATTATTTGTAATAATATCTTAGAAGAAATAAAAAAAGGTAACTTTGATAATGAAGTTTTTACATTTCATAAAAAATATAAAATAGATACACAATTCTTTACAATAGATGATCATTTAGAATTTATATTACATCTTTTACATTTATGTAAAACAGTTTTAATGACAGATCGTTTACTAACAGCAAATTGTTTACTGAGTGATGCTATCTAAAGATACTGGTCCTTCACATATATTTTGTTCTCCTATGAACGGAACCTGCGACATTCATAGTCAAGTCCTCAATTTTGACTAGAGTACAAGCATATTAAGTCCACATTTCATAAAATATAGTAACTCTAAATTCTTTGAAAGATGTGTGATAAATTACGCTACGTGCTGTTTCAACTGAATATATGACTGTGCAGGGTTAGAGTTTCAATGCAGGTGATAGCATTCTTATATATTGGAGGTGTTCATATGAGCTTTTACATTAGTACTGTTTTAGTATTATTTATACTATTAGTTATCGTTTTGTGTTTTCGTGGGTCACGGAGTAGTAGTAATCCTACCGGTAGTCAAATCACTTTCTCAATTGGTGCCCCTCTAAGATAGACAATAATAAGCTGACAACTGTACTTCTCACAGCATTTCAATTAAACCACTCCTAAATTCTCATAGATCATAAAGTTCACATAAGTAAAAAAGGGAGGCTTTATGTAACCTCCCTGTTCCGTTCATGAAAGGAGGGTGACCAGGGAGGTTGGCGGAAGGATCTTATAAAATATGGTATGCCAAATATGAATAATGAGTATGTATTGATGTGCTAGGTAATTTACATCAATTTTACTCTTTGTTGAATTTTAATTGCATCTGGAAAAATTGTTTATTCAACAATATGGCGCCTTTCTTGAGGAAAGGGGTCTTTTCTTTCTTTTATTATTAGCAACTCTTTAATTTGAATTT
>NZ_JAEUFG010000083.1 GCF_018588585.1 Bacillus sp. SM2101 | reverse complement strand
CTAATAGATCGAGGACTTAACCAAGTTAGAAATGCAGAGCAAGCTTTGTTCAATGAATGTCTATTATCTAGTTTTGAGGGAATAAAAACTTTAAAAAAGTTAAATTTTCTCTTGATAAATCTCGATAAATCAGTATAATAAGATTTGTCGCTAATAAAATAAGCCTGGTGATGATGGCGAAGAGGTCACACCCGTTCCCATACCGAACACGGAAGTTAAGCTCTTCAGCGCCGATGGTAGTTGGGGGTTTCCCCCTGTGAGAGTAGGACATTGCCAGACTTAAATATAGGACATGTTATGATGTTTCTATATCGGAGGATTAGCTCAGCTGGGAGAGCACTTGCCTTACAAGCAAGGGGTCGGCGGTTCGATCCCGTCATCCTCCACCATTAAATATTAAGCCGGTGTAGCTCAACTGGTAGAGCAACTGACTTGTAATCAGTAGGTTGGGGGTTCAAGTCCTCTCGCCGGCACCATTTGTTTATGAGCCATTAGCTCAGTTGGTAGAGCACGATCGAATTATCGTCGTACCTTAACCACAGCGCACAAATCGATAAGCTTCATGAGTATTCATGTAGAGATTTGGGTGTATCGTTATAAGTAAATAATATATATTTAAACTTTTTAGTTTATGAGCCATTAGCTCAGTTGGTAGAGCATCTGACTTTTAATCAGAGGGTCAGAGGTTCGAGTCCTCTATGGCTCACCATTTTACGCGGGTGTGGCGGAATTGGCAGACGCGCTAGACTTAGGATCTAGTGTCCTTGTGACGTGGGGGTTCAAGTCCCTTCACCCGCATTACTTTAATAAGATTAGCGGAAGTAGTTCAGTGGTAGAACACCACCTTGCCAAGGTGGGGGTCGCGGGTTCGAATCCCGTCTTCCGCTCCAATGCTGCCGGGGTGGTGGAATTGGCAGACACACAGGACTTAAAATCCTGCGGTAGGTGACTACCGTGCCGGTTCAAGTCCGGCCCTCGGCACCATTTACACTAAGTGCGCCCGTAGCTCAATTGGATAGAGCGTCTGACTACGGATCAGAAGGTTATGGGTTCGACTCCTTTCGGGCGCGCCATCTAGTGAATAACGGGAAGTAGCTCAGCTTGGTAGAGCACATGGTTTGGGACCATGGGGTCGCAGGTTCGAATCCTGTCTTCCCGACCACTTATAATATTTAAGGGGCCTTAGCTCAGCTGGGAGAGCGCCTGCCTTGCACGCAGGAGGTCAGCGGTTCGATCCCGCTAGGCTCCACCAATAAAATATCATAAATTAACTTGGCGGTGTAGCTCAGCTGGCTAGAGCGTACGGTTCATACCCGTGAGGTCGGGGGTTCGATCCCCTCCGCCGCTACCAAGTAAACAAGGACCTTTAGCTCAGCTGGTTAGAGCAGACGGCTCATAACCGTCCGGTCGTAGGTTCGAGTCCTACAAGGTCCACCATACAATGTTGGAGGAATACCCAAGTCCGGCTGAAGGGATCGGTCTTGAAAACCGACAGGGGTGTCAAAGCCCGCGGGGGTTCGAATCCCTCTTCCTCCGCCATTTTTATTTTCTTAATAACAACAGCGTACCGATGTTAAACATTAAGAAGCGGCACTTAGAAGTCAAGATGGTTGCGTGAGAAATGTTTATTGAGAAAATATAAATTTACTATTATCGCGGGGTGGAGCAGTCTGGTAGCTCGTCGGGCTCATAACCCGAAGGTCGCAGGTTCAAATCCTGTCCCCGCAACCAATGAATAAATGTGGTCCCGTGGTGTAGCGGTTAACATGCCTGCCTGTCACGCAGGAGATCGCGGGTTCGATTCCCGTCGGGACCGCCATTATTTAAAAAATGGCTCGGTAGAGCAGAACGTAAACATCTTGAGATACTTCAATGTAGTTCTGTGAGGAGCAATGTCTTGCAAAGAAATGCGACAAGCAAAGTGTTATATCTATTTAAAAAGTTTAATTTTATTATTGTTTGGCTCGGTAGCTCAGTCGGTAGAGCAAAGGACTGAAAATCCTTGTGTCGGCGGTTCGATTCCGTCCCGAGCCACCA
>NZ_JAEUFG010000082.1 GCF_018588585.1 Bacillus sp. SM2101 | reverse complement strand
ACTCTCTTCAAGCGAAGTGAGTTTGTCACAACTGATACTGAGCTAAATGCCATAGCTGCTCCAGCTACCCAAGGTGCTAATAAGCCGATGGCTGCAATTGGAATACCTGCTGAATTGTAAGCTAGTGCCCAAAATAGATTTTGACGAATGTTTCTCATCGTTTTTCTACTAAGGTCGATTGCTTTCGGAATTAACGTTAGTTCTCCACCCATTAGGGTTATATCGGCTGCTTCAATGGCAACATCTGTCCCAGTACCGATGGCAATACCGACATCTGCTGTTGCTAGAGCTGGTGCATCATTAATTCCATCACCAACCATGGCAACTTTCTTCCCTTGTTTCTGTAGTTCCTTCACATGGTTTGCTTTTTCTTCAGGAAGTACCTCTGCAAATACATGTTGAATTCCTACCTGTGAAGCAATGGCTTGTGCCGTTCTTTCGTTGTCTCCTGTCATCATATATACTTCAATACCTTGTGATTGTAGTTTGTCGATAGCTTCTTTTGCTGTTTCTTTTACTGTATCCGCCACTGCAATCACACCAGCTAGCTGTCCTTCTATCGCGATCATCATCGCTGTTTTTCCTTCTTTTTCAAAGGTCTCTAGCTTTTCATTATAAGAATGGAAGTCTACTTGATGTTTGTTCATAAGCTTGCGTGTTCCAGCTAGAACATCTTTCCCTTCAATACGGGCTTCGATACCATGACCAGGTATTGCTTCGAAATGGTCGATTGCTAGTTCTTTAGCTTGTTTTTCTTTACCATATTCAACGATGGCTTCTGCTAAAGGATGTTCAGATGATTTTTCTGCTGTGTATAAGTACGCTAAAACATCTGTATTGTCTGCTTCAAAATCTGTAACAACAGGCTTACCTTTTGTTATTGTTCCTGTTTTATCTAACACAATTGCTTCAATTTTATGAGCAATTTCTAAATGCTCTCCACCTTTAAATAAGATGCCATTTTCGGCTCCTTTACCTGTTCCAACCATAATAGAAGTTGGGGTAGCTAACCCTAATGCACATGGGCAAGCGATAACTAGAACGGCAATCGCTACTTCAATTGCTTGCGGCACATCCCCTGGAGCAACAACCATGATCCATACTAAAAAGGTGACGAGCGCTATTCCAACGACGATTGGTACAAAGTAGCCAGAAATAATATCTGCCATTCTTTGAATTGGAGCTTTTGATCCTTGTGCTTCTTCCACGACACGAATGATACTTGCAAGCGCCGTATCTTTTCCTACTTTTGTCGCCTTCATTTGAATCGTACCATTCTTATTAATCGTTGCACCAATCACACGATCTCCTTCAGTTTTATCGACTGGAATTGATTCACCAGTAATCATTGATTCATCTATTGAAGATCGTCCAGCAACGACTTCCCCATCAACAGGGATCTTTTCACCAGGCTTTACGATAATGATATCGTTTACGACAACTTGCTCAATCGGAACCTTCGTTTCGATGCCATTTCTTATGACAGTCGCTTCTTTCGCTTGTAAATTCAACAATTTTGAAATGGCTTCTGTCGTTCTTCCTTTTGCTAATGACTCAAATAGTTTACCGACTAAGATGAGTGTAATGAGAACTGCACTCGTTTCAAAGTATAAATGCGGCATATACTGTGGATTGCCTAGCGTTCTTAATGCTTCCACTACACTATAAAAATAAGCTGCTGACGTTCCAAGTGCTACAAGAACATCCATATTTGCACTTTTATTTCTAAGTGATTTATAAGCACCTACGTAAAATTGCCAACCGACGTAAAATTGAACGGGTGTAGCAAGTATAAATTGAAACCAAGGGTTCATAATAAATGATGGCATCGGTATCCCAAGATCCCACGGTGCATGACCAACCATCGAGTAAAGAAGTGGTAATGATAATAATATAGAAATGAATAGTTTCGTTTTCTTTTCCTTAATTTCTTCCTCTTTATGAGATGCCTTTTCTTCTCTTGTTTCCTTCACTTTGGCATCATAGCCGAGTTTTTGAATTTTGCCAATTACGTCATCAACACTAACTAACCCTGGTTGAAACGATAACGCAGCTGATTCAGTTGTCAAATTAACCGTTGCAG
>NZ_JAEUFG010000081.1 GCF_018588585.1 Bacillus sp. SM2101 | reverse complement strand
AGCAGGATTAAGAATTGTCATATTAAAAGGACCGGGCATATTATATCCGCCTGGTGGAATAATGGGATTCCCATCAATTACCTCAAATGGATCTTGATCATCACGTAAGACACCATAAGATAAGATATTACCTGGTGGTCCTGGTGGCCCCTGTGGTCCCTGGAGTCCCTGTTTTCCTGATGGTCCCTGTGGTCCCTAAGGTGGGGGTGGAACAACTCTACACTTACAATCTTTTTCTTTCATTAATATTTCACCTTCTATAATTGTTTTACTTCATTTTATGGTTCAATTTCTGTAGAAGGTTGGACTAATATATATATGGTGTCTAAAATATACTGAAGTCTATGTTAATTTTGTATTTTCAAATAAGTTCCTATAGTTAGCATTATGTAGGCTAGTTTTGTATAACATATTCAACTTTATGCACGTTTCGGATATCACACTTATTTTTAATCAAAATCCTAAACCTTCTCATTCGTTCATATATTAAATTAACAATAAATGATGAAGGGGGTAGTTTATTATGGGATTAGTTTAATATGGGATTAGTTTATTATGGGATTAGTTTATGTGGCAAATTTAGTTTCCAATAATGTTTCTGTTATTGATACGATGACGCATCGGGTGATTGCTACTATTCAAGTTGGGGATTTGGATAATTCAGTTGGTATGGCGATTACCCCTGATGGAAAGTTGCTGTATGTTGCAAATGGATTTGATAACAATGTATCTGTCATTGATACAAAAACACAACATGTCATTGCGATTGTTGCTGTTGGTAGAGATCCTGATAATATGGTGATCACGCCTGATGGAAAAACAGTTTATGTGGCAAATGAAAATGAAACAAGCATTTCAGTCATTGATACGACGACACATAGGGTGATTGCCACTGTTCAAGTAGGTAATTTAGATCTTTCAGTTGGTATGGCGATTACTCCTGATGGAAAGTTGCTGTATGTTGCAAATGCACTTGATGATAATATATCTGTCATTGATACGAAAACACATCGGGTTTTTGCAACTGTGCCTGTTGGTAATAATCCTGATAATATGGTGATCACGCCTGATGGAAAAACGGTTTATGTGGCAAATGAAGGTGAATTTAGTGAACCAATGAGTGTATCGGTCATCAATACGACGACACACAGGGTGATTGCCAGTGTTCAAGTAGGTAATTTAGATTTTTCAGTTGGTATGGCGATTACTCCTGATGGAAAGTTGCTGTATGTTACAAATAGAGGTGATAATAATGTATCTGTCATAAATACGAAAATACATCGGGTGATCGCTACTGTACCTGTCGGGGTGGGTCCATCTGCTATCGTCATCACACCAAACTAATTGGATTTGAAAGATTTCTAACATGGACGACATCCGATAACTCCTATTATGTAAACTAGAATTGAATAGGGTATACATTAATATACAAAAGAAATTTCCCCACTCATGAAGATCGAGGGGAAATGTTCAAATATAAACCTATTATGTGTATCTGATTATTGTTAGGTACGGGTCAAAATATGTTGGATTCACACCTGAATTAACAGTTAAATTATTTACCCTAATAGATATAACGTCACCCATCGCACCATTATAAAGTATGGTTTTGGATACGGAAACACTTAGATCAGTTGAGTCAATAGCTGTATTGTCTAATAGAGTGAGAGATCCTGCTATCGCATTATTTGACTCAGCTGCTGTAAATGAAACTACGTCCCCCATTCCTCCTGGCACTGTTGCACCTGAAACAAAACAAACCATGCCATATGTGATTTGGTATATACCATTAGCAGGGAGAATAATTCGATCAGGAGTCGAAGTATCAAAACCACCCATACATGGTTGAGATGTGTCAGGAAGTAATACAAAATCCCCTGGAGACATTACCTCTATAGAGGTAGGTGATGGGTTATAGAGTGAACAAAAACCTAGTACGCTACCAGGTATTCCGGGGACTCCCATTGGCCCCTGTGGCCCTTGAGCTCCTTGTTTCCCCGGTGGTCCTTGTGGTCCTTGCAGTGGTGGAGGAACAACTCTACATTTACAATCTTTATCTTTCATTAATGATTTCACCTTCTATAATTGTTTTTACTTTATATGTATGGATATTTGCTATAAAAGGTTGGACTAACATATATAATGT
>NZ_JAEUFG010000080.1 GCF_018588585.1 Bacillus sp. SM2101 | reverse complement strand
GCCCGCCACCTAACTGTCTACGCTTAAAGACTAAAGTTACCTTTAGTCCTCCAAGACTCGCTACGAGTGAATGGCTAGTTCTTACTCGACGGGAATCCCACCCGTTATATGATACGACCTAAGCTCGGCCGCACATGCGCCAATTGTTGAATAACACTATGTGAATGTAATATGTTGAACATTTAGTTTGGTAAATCTCTCATTCATTTTGAACAACCACCTAACAACCACAATCTATCTTGTGTTTACTAAAAAATTGAAAGTTAATGTAACATGAATATCAACAAGAAAATGATTCCTACCAACAGCGAACCTATTATTGTATGACGGAATGTTTCTCTATCATTTTTTATTACTTTGACTAAATCAACACAAATGATAAAGAATAGAATTGGTGGTATTAAAAATAAAGCAAACTGAAAAGCCATCTTGGTTATTTAGTTAAATTTTACTAAATAGTGGTTAGTAACCACAACTATCATCGTGGTGAATAAACGATTTTCATTATGTAATATCCACAGTTATTATCTTTTTATTAAACAACTGTGGTATTTTCATGGATGTTATAAGTTGAAATTACCTAATGCAGCAATGTCACACAAAAGAACCATCGCGGGATTACCATCAGCTGTTCCTATCAATACTGTTCCTCTCAACTCTTGAATAGTAAATTCATTACCGCTAAAAGCAACAGTACCACTCTTAAGTTGTACCCTGACTACTGATCCAATGGGAAAGACACTCAGTTAATACAACAATCGCATACAGTTATCTGCTTTATTTCTTCTTTCACCAATGTTTTACAACCACATGGTGAAGTTGACACTTTGTATCCAGACATTTAGGTCACCTCCTAACAATTAATACTCCATATTATGCTAGGAATAAATGGTTGTATGGGGATGTGTGTACTTATCTCAATGGGCATGTGTACAATTTCATTTTCTAGTCAAAAGTACAGAAGAAACAAAGTTATTTTGCATACAATTAATCATATAAGTTGATACCTTATATCCAGACATTAGGCTCCTCTCGAAAGTTTCGGGAGGAATCATAATTGCTATTAAGTCTTATAAAACTTGTATGTATTACCTAGTACATACATAAATAATTTGCATAACATAATGTACGGCCAACTACACTCATATAAACCTCCCTGGGCATGCCTCCTTTACTGATCGAAACAGGGAGGTTACATATTTTAAACGCTATATAACAAATATCCAATCTCCCAGTTTTATATTTGCATAAACATATAGTGTCGTATCTCCTTTTTTTCAAATAATGCCTCTCTACTTCCTCCGCGTCCACCGGTCAAGGATGAAGAGGTTTTATTTTTAAACGACTCCATGCTTATTATGTTTCCTAATCTATTAACGAAAATTTATTCTCATTTTCCAGAGCTCATCATAAGATAATAGATACTTAACCTTTCTATAAAGGAGCTAACTATATGGCTTTTGCATATGTTACAAATAATGATGACTTTACTGTCTCGGTCATAGATGTTAAAACTCATAGTGTGATTGCAACAGTGCAGGTTGAAGAAACTCTACAAAATGTTGCGTTTACTCCTGTCGGGAAGCTTGCTTATGTGGTGAATACTAGGTTTAGTAGTGATAATGGTACAATTCCCGTCATTGACGTAAAAACCCATTCTGTTATTGCGACTGTTTCAGTTGGGAATAATCCTTCTCTTGTTACGATTACTCCTGACGGAAAGCTTGCTTATGTCACTACTACTAGGGCTGTTTTAGTGATTGATGTGAAAACCAATTCTGTTATCGCATCTGTTCAAACTGCTATAAATATTGACTCTGTTGTATTTACAACTGATGGAAAGCTTGCCTATGTTGCAAATAGTGACGACCCTGATGGCACTGTTTTCGTCATTGATGTCAAAACACACTCTGTTATTGCTAATATTCCTGTTGGAATTAATGCTGACTTTGTCGCTTTAACCCCTGACGGAAAGTTTATTTACGTTATTAATGAGGACAGTACCAATGTTTCCGTCATTGATATTAAAACTCATTCTGTTATTGCCACTGTTCCTGTCGGGCAAGATCCAAGGTTTCTCGCATTTACTCCTAATTGTAGGGTAAGCGCCCAGCGCCTTGACGTATTTCTACGATAGGTTTCCAAACGCTCCCCTCCGAACCGTACGTGAGTCCGTCTAACAATCAGTTTTGTATCTCAATATTTCTTTTTCATTCTCTCGATATCAAGTTTTGTATCA
>NZ_JAEUFG010000079.1 GCF_018588585.1 Bacillus sp. SM2101 | reverse complement strand
AATACAGCATTCGTTCCTATCGAAGGAAGTAACAATGAACCTCAAATTTTCCAATTAGCTTAATAACAAAATACAATAATTAATTAGTCGAATAGTTCTAAGACTACATGACAATATTATTCAACAATATGGCGCAAGAAGGTAGTTAAGGCTATCTGGACTATGTTAAGGATAGTTATCTATTAAGTAAACACAAGGGATAAAGAGGTTACTAAGGACTGAAAAATAGTCCTTTTTGTTTTGAATTAAGAATACCCAACAATTAATTTGTATACATATAAGCCTTTTATATCAGTGTGTTTACATAGTAAACATAATAATTTAATACTTAAGTCACCATCATAAATGACTTAAGCCACTTATTTAAGACTCTGAACATTCTTATAATAATTATGTGAAAACACTAATAATGTATAAAGGAGGGAAATAAATGCGTAAGATTGTCGCGCTTGTAGCAATGCTAGGTCTTTTATTTTCTGCTAATGGAGTTTCAGCTGAGGTGAATAATGACGGAATATTTACACCTGATTGTCATCATGAAGTTGAGAGATGCTTTCCAGAATAAATTAAATAACTTTGAGGTGGAATTTGATTTATAGGTTCCACCTTTATTACTAAACTAAATAGAAAATAAGATGAATAAGAGCATGCCATCATATGGCATGCTCTTGTTATGTATAGCTCTTGTTATGTATAGCTCTTGTTATGTATAGCTCTTGTTATGTATAGCTCTTGTTATGTATAGCTCTTGTTATGTATAGTTATGGTTGTATACAAGTACCTGTGCTAGTGCACAATGGTGGATTATGGTCAGCACTTGCAACAGATAAACCTGATCCAATTAAAGTTAAAGTTAGTGCCGAAACTAATAATAGCTTTTTCATTTTGAATAACACCTCCTAATAATTTTTTAATCCTAAAATTATATATTCTTCAAAAAAATTGTAAATCCTTCTAGAATATTGTGTATTTTTGCATTATTTAGACTATTTTTTATAGGACATAATGATTAATGAGTCGAATAGTCTAAGGTTACATGACAATATTATTCAAAAATACGGCGCAAAAATGTACCTAAAGCTATTCATACTACCTTAAGAATCAAATCAATATCAATTAAAATGGGATTAACCAGGTAACTGGTTGATCTCAAAATACGATTGGTGCTTCTCAGAAATCATACTTAAAAGCGTCTTTAATTTTTTTTATCGTTTAAATTGGTAAATAACACAAGATTATTAAGAAATGCTTAACTTTCAACAACTTTACACTCCTCTTTCATAGAATGGTGAATTTATTTATTGAAAGGGAATAGGTAATGAATTCTCAAAATCCATGAAAATTTCCGATGTTACACAGGAGATGTTTTTTAACATAGACCTAATTTCGAGATAGACCTCTTTGGAATACTTTCAAATGATTAATTGATGCATTTTTTAACTGAATAAATACAGTTCTTACATCTGGTGGAAGAATTAAAGAAAGAAATTTATTATACATATTTATATTCTCAACCTCACCTTGTACTCCAGCAGCAAAGGCGTTTTTTATCGTTTCTGGGGTAGTAACAAACATCCTTGAGATGTCTTCAGGAGTAGGTACTTGATATTGTTCAAAAAGGGGAAGCAAAGCACTAATATGCCTTAACTCAGCTTCTTGGATTTGAGCAAATGTACGTATATATCCAAAATTGTAAAGAATATTATTATATCTAGCCTGTGCAAGGAATTCGTCTTGTAAAGCATAGGTTAACATCTGAGGTAAGTTTAATGTTGGAGCATTCAAAGCACCTTTGGCTCCATAGTCATTAGCATTTTGTCTTAACAATGGCTTATAGTAATGAGCTTGATTATGAAAGCTTACTTCCATTGATTGTATCCCACCTCCTGAATTATTTTCTTTCCTTGATGTTAAAAGATTTTCATGGACGATAAATTTGATGTTATTCTCTTTAATAGTGTATAAAAAATTAATTAATATGTAACTTGGACATCACAATGGAAGCAAGAACTTTAATTGATAAAGAAGGTTTTTCTTTCTTTAACGGTACATTGATTCAAGTACAGGCCTCTACTACAGCACATAAGGTAGTTTGTGTAAATAACAATTAGATGTGTAACCAGCGTGTATTAGTGTGCTAGGTAATTTACATCAATTTTATGCTTTTTCGATTGTGGAATGCCTAGAGTGTTTATTCATCAATTTGGCGCAAGAATATAGTAAGCGCCATCCCGGATACCTTAAAATAATAACTGTTAATAACCAGAAATGTACTGGTTGATCGCCTATCGGGTGCTTATCTCTAATATGGTAAGCAGCCTTTTTTTGTAAAAAAAAGATTGAGTTAATCGTCATTTTTTGAAATAATTGGAATCAAGCTAACGAGAGTTTATGGAGTAAAAACTTT
>NZ_JAEUFG010000078.1 GCF_018588585.1 Bacillus sp. SM2101 | reverse complement strand
ACAAACGGAATGCTTTTTTTAGACTGTTATTATTCTCTTTTAAGACTATTTCATTTTATTATTCAGCAATCTGGCGCGATGAAATAACATCGCGTTTTTTTTGAGCGAAAAACCCTAGCACTAAAGGATAGAAAATTAATATAAATCATGAATGGCTTTTTGTTTAAGTAGTATTAATTCGAAGAAAGGGAAGAATAAAAACACAGTAAGAAGCTAAAATAAAGGAGATTTATTATTCACAAATGAAAACAATATTTGTGTGCTTTGTCATTATTAACTTATCATTTCATTATATTTCAAATGTATCAGCAAAATCCTCTACAGAATTGCGAGCAGCATTTGTAAGAAATAATGATATGTGGATTAAAATTAATAATAAAGAATTGAGAATTATCCATAGTGAAAATGTAAGTTACCCTAAGTGGTCTTTTAGTGGAGACTGGATTGCATATATCAAGGAGAAAAAAGAAGATCAAATAAGAGTCCATGATAAAGAACTCTGGATATACAATGTGAAATTAGACAAACATTTCAAAATTTGCTCGTGTAATATGGAAAAATACCAGTGGGCTCCAAATAAAAATGTTTTGGGTTTTCTAGACGATGAATATTTAAATATCATAGATGTGCAGTTATTACAATCATCAAAAAGAATAGCTTCTGAAATTATCAACTTCTCTTGGTTACCTGATGGGAGTGGACTTTTAACTTCTTCAAAGAAAGGTAAAAGTGTATTTTCAGATATCGTGTTATCTAAATTCTTAATATCTCCTAAAAACAATCAGGAGCAAGTTCAGTCACATCATTTTTATACTATTCCAGTAAAGAAAAAAGATTATTTTTATGGAACAAGTCAATTTAAATGGTCATATAATCAAAACTGGATTGCATTTCAATTAGTTCCTACAGCATCTATTTCTGCCGATAACAACACTCTTAGTGTTATTTCAAAAGATGGTAAATCATTCCGAAAGATAGGTGGAATGTTAAATTATGAAGACTGGTTTCAATGGGCACCAAATACAAATTTTTTGGCTTATATTAATGGCTTTGACCGAATTGCAATAAAAAATAAAGTATTAAAGGTTAACAAAATAGATAAACGAGCTGAACACCTATATACACCAAAAGGATATGTTGATCGAGATTTAATATGGGGAGATGATAGCTCGATCTATGTGTCACGTTCCTTAGAGAGTGAGTGGACAAATATTGGTAAAAGACCTATGCCCTCAATATATAAAATTGATATTCGAACAAGTGCATCAGAGAAAGTAACGTTTCCACAAGCTAATGAAGGAGATTTTCTTCCTCACTACATACAAAATCAAGACAAATTGGTTTGGATTAGAACTAATAGAAGTAATTCAAATGTAATGATTTCTGATTCAAAAGGTCTAGAACATAAAATATGGATTGATAATATTAATACTGGTAGTTGGTTCTATGAACATTGGGATTGGGATCGAGTTTTTAACTTATATGAACCGTGATTTTTTCATCTATTAAAGAGAAGTATCTTCCACAATATGGCGCAAGAAGGTAATAAAGGCTATCTGGACTATGTTAAGGATAGTTACCTATTAAGTAAACACAAGTGATATTATGTATCGTATCTTCATAAACCAGTTAACTAATTTTAATAAAGCGAAATGTCGATTTTCTTAAATATAATTGTTGCAACGATGAGAGATACTGGTCCTTCACATATATTTTGTTCGCCCATAAGCTGAAAGTATGAGGTGATGAATATGTTATTACGGAATCAAATCGACTCAGTTGTGTATCATCAAAAATATTTTCGTCCATCAAGTTTACCAACTTTAAATTTAAGATTTCAAACTTCGGAGTTCTTCAAGCCCTTTTATAAAAAAACTCATGATCAAATTCAGGTACCCCTAGAGTTGATTAAAACTCCTGAAGAAACCCTTCTTAATTATTTTAGTATTTTGCGTGAAGCCGAAAATATGGGCGGGCGAAGCTGTGGAACTATTGGTAATGCACGAGTTCCATTTCCACTTGCTTACAATTTTTTATCGAATAACTATAAAAAAAAAGTGAGTTATAAAAACTATCTTGATTTGTTTGCTGGTATTGGGCATACGAGTTTGATCAAGCTTTGTAGGGTGCCCGATCTAAAACGGGCATAAGATTTTTTTATGAAATTGAAACAATTGAAGGATTTAAAGGCAAGAGAGCCGAATATTTTGGTTATTCTTACGGATTTATTCAACTTGTTCATGAAGAAGAAGGTTACCGAATTTCACATTTGAAGCAGTATCCTGAGGATTTTCTATGCGCCCCGTACCACTTATGGCAACATGACGCGGAATCAGTTGTTAATGTGAAATATGGGCAATGGTGCAAGTTGATTCAGAAAAGATTCCCAACCATAAAAAATGGATATATTAAACATATCTATTTTCACGGTAACGATGGTGCTGATTATTATTTTATATTTTTTATATTAACAAATGGTACTGACATAGAAATTGCACAATTTCGCAAAGTAGGCCTTAAAGAGTGGAATCTAGTGGAAATGAAGCCTGAAGAAGAATGTTTACCAGAAAACAGGGTGCCGTAAAGTATATACTTTTCTTATTTCTGTCCCTGAGTTCTTTTCTTGCACTTAAACGCTGTTACATGGTCTAAGTACCAAGACTCTTGTTATGAGGGCTAAAGTAGTTATATG
>NZ_JAEUFG010000077.1 GCF_018588585.1 Bacillus sp. SM2101 | reverse complement strand
TTCAGTCGTGACGTAGCGACTCGTCAACTCATGACTTTCCACACCATGCTACACTCCCCGTTAGGTTTCCCCTTCGGATAAGGTGGGTAATGATGGATTTATATGCGGACTTAATCCACGCTTTTGCAAAAAGCGATTTTCTTAGCCTCCCTTATGGGCGCACAACACAACTCAACTTATGTTTAACACCTCTAAATTACCCCTCTTCAAAACCTTTATTATTCAACAATGTATAAAATCATGTATATTCTAGAAAACACTGTTATATCAGTGTTTACAAAAGTATTTCGGTTCCTACAGTGGTCATTATGTAAACTAAAAATGAATAGGGAATACATGGATATGCACTTATAGGACCCTCTAATTATAGAAAACTAAAATCTAGTAACATATAATTATGTTTACAAAATAGCCCATTATTATATATCGAGGGGAATGGTAATAAAGTATGCAAGTACATAGCTCGTTATTAATTAGTAGAACTATCCTATTTACGAAAAAAACTTTACGTGTAATATATATTCCAAGAGCTTTGATTAACAGACTATAAAAATAACTTTACTAAGGAGGTAACATGAAACAATTTAAAAAAACTGTCGGGTTGTCCCTTGCAGCATGGTTAACACTTTCTATTAGTATTCAGGCACCTACTATTGCCAAAGCAAGTGAAAACATATTGAAGGAAACAGCAGAAATTAGAGAAGATAGAAAAGATTGGTTAGAACATTTTGTTTATAATTCTGAAAAAATAATTGACACTGACAACATAAGATATGGGGATATTGGTGCAAAATTAAGACATTTTAAAAAAGATGAAGCCAATAGAGAACAATTAGATCAAGAAATATTTGAAATGGCTACTAAAGTTAATTTTAATGAAGAAGAAGTTAATTCCAATGATGAAGAAAGTAATAGTACTTTTACATATGATGGTGGTACAAAACGATTTTCAGACGGTAGAACATTTACTTTAAGAAGTGTTGGCAATTATGCTGAGGTATGGGTAGCTGATGACTTAGCTTATTTAGATGATAGGCCTACTCCTGTAATAACACAAGAACAAGTTGATAAGGTAAGGGATGAATTTGATACCAATATCTATCCTACAATGGTTGAATTCTTTGGTACACCTGATTCACATACTGGTGAAAATGCGACTTTATCAAACTGGGATGGCGTACCTGTACCTGAAGGTTATTATGTATCTGAAGATGGTGTTGAAAGAGTTATAATTTTGGTAGATAATATACGTGATGGAATTTTTTATGATCCCGACTCCGAAAATGGCATTGGTGGAATATACAAAGAACCAGATGATGACACTTTTGATAGAAATATTATTACTCTAAGTGCACGTAATTGGGAAACCATATTTGAATCATATTATCTTGGTACTGTAGCACATGAATTCCAACATCTAATTCAAGCTGATGTTAATAATACGACTGAAGAACCTTGGATTAAGGAAGGTATGGCTCATCTGGCACAATACTTATGTGGATATGGACATCCTATGGGACATGTAAACTTTTTCCTTGAACACCCAGAAAATTCATTAGTAGCATGGTATGATCAGTCTCGATCTGAAATTGCTGCTGATTATGGACAAGCTTATTTATTTCAATTATATTTATATGAACAATATGGTGAAAATTTTATTAAAATGTTATTTCAAGATGAAAAAAGTGGAGTTACAAGTCTTAATAATGTATTAGGTGAATTTGGAGTAGGAATTGATTTTGATGAATTATTTAGAAGATTTACTATAGCTCTTGCTATTGATAGTCCTGAAGTAGAAAATGGTATCTATAACTTTAATAGTATAGACCTTAATGTTAATTATGAAGCAGCAGCAACCAATGACAAAGATGGCGTGCCTGCTTGGGGTGCTGACTACAAAGTCATTGATAATGGTAATAAAATTCAATCTATTAAATTTAGTGATATAGATTTTTTAACAAAAGCTTGGGCTGTAAAAGATGATCCAAATAACCCAGGAAATAGTGTTCTATGGGGGGGCGAAGGTCATGATGAGGATAATCAATTAACCTTTGAAGCTGACCTGACCCATGTAGAGTCTGCAACATTAACCTTTGATAACTATATTGATATTGACGATCAATGGGATTTTGGTATTGTTCAAGTTTCAGTTGATAATGGTGAAACTTGGATATCTCTACAAAATGAAAATACTAGTGACCCCAGAACTTTTGATCCCGGATATAGAAATCAAGATATAATTATGGATAATTTACCTGGATTGACAGGGTATTATGATGATTGGAACAAAGAATTTTTTGATTTAACACCTTTCGTAGGACAAAATATATTAATTAATTTTAGATATATGACTGATGCGGGCATTAACGGTAGTGGATGGTTTATTGATAATATTGAAATACCTGAGATAGGATATAATAATGATGGTGCATCTACTGATGACTTTATAATTCATTTCGAACAAGAAGAGATTTTAACTAGTTATTCAGTTACATTCATTAATGAAAAATCATTAGGAGTAGGTAGTAATGAACAAAATTATAGAGTATTAAATATTGAACCTTTTAATGTGACTGAATCAGATGATATTTTATTAGAAGATTTCTTTAGTGGTGGTAATAATTATATGATAATCTGGTATACTCCACCTGAAGGTGTCACAGATGCTGTTCCTTATACGTATGAAATCACAAATAAAGAATGACGATAACAATAAATAATATATATCAAAAAAACTGATCAAAGATTTGTTCAGTTTTTTTGATTAGCATTCGACTTATTGCTATTGATTGATACTTTGAAAGCTCCCTTTACCTCTAAAAAGAAGACTAATTTCATCGCTTAGTAACCTCAATAATCATTGAGTTCACAAAATATATATTTCTATTATTAAGGAATAACTTCTTCTCCAAATATTTTACTCTATAAAAGGACTTT
>NZ_JAEUFG010000076.1 GCF_018588585.1 Bacillus sp. SM2101 | reverse complement strand
TCCCATAAAAGCACAAAAAGTAGGAATAAGTGTACTATTCCTACTTTTTAGCTGTTATATGTTTGTATATCAATGAATAACATATTCAATTCTAGTTTACATAATAGCAACTATAGGAACTTATTTGAAAATACATAATTAACATAGACTTCTACACATTTTAGTAACGTTATATATGTTAGTCCAACCTTCTATAACAAATATCCATAAAATATAAAGTAAATACAATTATAGAAGGTGAAAATACTAATGAAAGATAAAGATTGTAAATGTAGAGTTGTTCCACCACCACCACAGGGACCACAGGGACCACCGGGGAAACAAGGTCCTCAAGGTCCTCAAGGACCACAGGGGACAATGGGAATTCAAGGACTTACTGGAGCAACAGGATCAACGGGACCATCAGGACCACCAGGTACCGCATTAGGATTCTGTCAAATAAATGGATCCCCCGGTGGAGTACCGGCACAAGATAATGGTACTGTATCTTTTGGAAATCTGGGACCTTGTGAAAATATAACTGTGCCAATGGGTAATCAAAGTATCCAACTAACTGAATCTGGGGTTTATGAAATTTCATTCGGAGCATACTGTGATTTAGAAGATACAGAAAGGATATTCTTTCAAATTAGTGCAAATGGCACTGTGATAACTGGAGGGAATTTAGATATAGAAAACACCTCTGGTGGTGCGATTGAAATTCCGATAGCTAAAACTGTCTTATATAGTAATGCAGTGAATGACATAATAACAGTTGATACACCAACTGTTGATAGTGTTGGTGCTAATACCCCAGTTTATTCTGATCCAGTTCTTAATGTAATTAGATTAAGTTGATACACTCATTTTTTAACAATTAATGGCGTAACTCGGGATGATACAAGACTATTTATATTTGATTCTAACTCAGGGCTGATAGATTTCCCACTCTCAAGAACCACCATTCGTACCTTAACTGGGGGTGATGTAGTTTCTACTGTCATAGACACCGACATGCCAGGAACTTCTGTAGATTTTACTACCCTTTCACTGCAGGTTATTCAATTATCTTAGGTGTACAAAAGTCAAAGAAGCTGTTAATGAACTTTCAGCTTCTTTGTATATCATTGAATAAGATATACAAACTTAGTTTACATAATGATAACTATAGGAACTTAATGGTAAATGTGTAATTACAGCAATTCAATACTTTGCGAAAAAACCTCTCTCTTATTAAAAGCCAACACTATAAATTCTAACATTGTAAAAACAACAAAAATAGACCGATCTTCTTCCTATTAGAAGAAGCCGGTTTATTTTTGTATACTTTGTAGCTAAATAGCAATAAAAATATGATATTTTAAAAATAATACTAAGAATTTCAATATATTACAGATACATATGTTATCTAAGGTAAACCATCCACCCTATTAAAAAAACGATTAGTGCACCGTAGCATATTATAAAGAACATAATCATACCTGATGACAAGCTTCTGTTCTTAGCGACAATAATCAAAATGATGAATAGGATAACAAGAATTGATATTTCTCTTAACAAAATATCACAACCTTTATTTTATTAAGAGATAGATACTCTATCAAAGTAGAAAATAGAGTCCTGATAGGCATTATACATTGCCTTTCCTTCTGAGTAGGCTATCGCCGATGAAACAATTGTTAATAAAGCAGCTAACGTCTTAGACCAAACTAGTTCTGGAACAAGGTATAGTGAGGCAATTGTAGAAATTATACCAGTACCTACTTTCTGAACTATATCATCTTTATTTTTCATGAATGTATCAACAGAAGCTTTAAAGGCAAATAAATCTGTTTTGTTATTAGTTGTTTCTATTGGGTTTTTTGAAACACCCGTTCGTAACTTGAGAACCCAAACATAACCTGATGGAACATTATTATAAACCCAATAACCATATACGTCATTTAATGTATTCTTTCTTACTAGATCTGCAGATAGAGTCGAAGAAACTAAGGACTTCTCAAGAGCTGGGAGTTTGCCTTCAGTTACTTCTTCCTCTGCAGTAGCATATTCATCAAGTGATTCCGTTTTTAATAAATTTCTGTCTAAATCATAGGTTTCAAATGTCATTTCTTGACTATCTTTATTATATGATACCACATATATATTGGATTCGTCCTCTGTTTCTACTACTCTTTCCTTTGCATTATCAACAAGTATTTTAGCACTAACACCATCCTCAAAAATCATCTCAGTTCCTTCTTTAGGAAGTGGAACACTCGTAACGGATTGGGCATTAGCATGTGCTAAGGGCATGATAAATGCAAATATCGTTATTAAAGCAACAGAAACTAATAATTTTACCTTTTTCATAAACATAACATCCGATTTAGATTTTTGTAAATAGTTTGTAAGCGAGAGCCCTCTAAATAAATATCCCATATGGAATTTTTTTCGTAAATAGGTTAGTTCTACTAATTAATAACTAGCTAAGTACATACATACTTTGATACCAGCCCCCACGATATATATAAATGGGTTATCTTGTAAAAATAATCAAATGTTACTAGATTTTAATTTGTTATAATTAAAAACTCTTATAAGTGCATATCAATGAATACCATATTCAAATCTAGTTTACATAATGACCACTATAGGAAGTAACACTTTTTCACAAACGCTGGTATTACAGTATTTTCTAGAATTAAAATTTAATCCAAAATTATATAGGTTTTGAAGAGGGGTAATTTAATTATTTCCCGAATTTTTTGCATAAAAAGTTTTTGCAAAATGAGGAGTAATTAAACACAAGTTGAGTTCTGTTTACTAAATTAAATGTTACTCAACAATATGGCGCAATTGTGCGGCCGAGCTTAGGTAATATCATATAACGGGTGGGATTCCCGTCGAGTAAGAATTAGCCATTCACTCGTAGCGAGTCTTGGAGGACTAAAGGTAACTTTAGTCTTTAAGCGTAGACAGTTAGGTGGCGGGC
>NZ_JAEUFG010000075.1 GCF_018588585.1 Bacillus sp. SM2101 | reverse complement strand
TTTAAGGTTAAGTTAGAAAGGGCGCACGGTGAATGCCTTGGCACTAGGAGCCGATGAAGGACGGGACTAACACCGAAATGCTTCGGGGAGCTGTAAGTAAGCATCGATCCGGAGATATCCGAATGGGGAAACCCACTGTTCGTAATGGAGCAGTATCAATATCTGAATACATAGGGTATTGAAGGCAGACCCGGGGAACTGAAACATCTAAGTACCCGGAGGAAGAGAAAGCAAAAGCGATTTCCTGAGTAGCGGCGAGCGAAACGGAATAAGCCCAAACCAAGAGGCTTGCCTCTTGGGGTTGTAGGACACTCTATACGGAGTTACAAAGGAACGGAGTAGACGAAGCGATCTGGAAAGGTCCGTCGAAGAAGGTAACAACCCTGTAGTTGAAACTTCGTTCCCTCCAGAGTGGATCCTGAGTACGGCGGGACACGTGAAATCCCGTCGGAAGCTGGGAGGACCATCTCCCAAGGCTAAATACTCCCTAGTGACCGATAGTGAACCAGTACCGTGAGGGAAAGGTGAAAAGCACCCCGGAAGGGGAGTGAAAGAGATCCTGAAACCGTGTGCCTACAAGTAGTCAGAGCCCGTTAATGGGTGATGGCGTGCCTTTTGTAGAATGAACCGGCGAGTTACGATCCCGTGCAAGGTTAAGTTGAAGAGACGGAGCCGCAGCGAAAGCGAGTCTGAATAGGGCGAAATAGTACGTGGTCGTAGACCCGAAACCAAGTGATCTACCCATGTCCAGGGTGAAGTTCAGGTAACACTGAATGGAGGCCCGAACCCACGCACGTTGAAAAGTGCGGGGATGAGGTGTGGGTAGGGGTGAAATGCCAATCGAACTTGGAGATAGCTGGTTCTCTCCGAAATAGCTTTAGGGCTAGCCTCAAGTGAAGAGTCTTGGAGGTAGAGCACTGATTGGACTAGGGGCCCCCAACGGGTTACCGAATTCAGTCAAACTCCGAATGCCAAAGACTTATACTTGGGAGTCAGACTGCGAGTGATAAGATCCGTAGTCGAAAGGGAAACAGCCCAGACCACCAGCTAAGGTCCCAAAGTATACGTTAAGTGGAAAAGGATGTGGAGTTGCATAGACAACCAGGATGTTGGCTTAGAAGCAGCCACCATTTAAAGAGTGCGTAATAGCTCACTGGTCGAGTGACTCTGCGCCGAAAATGTACCGGGGCTAAACGTATCACCGAAGCTGTGGACTGTCCTTACGGACAGTGGTAGGAGAGCGTTCTAAGTGCAGCGAAGCTAGACCGAGAGGACTGGTGGAGCGCTTAGAAGTGAGAATGCCGGTATGAGTAGCGAAAGAGGGGTGAGAATCCCCTCCACCGAATGCCTAAGGTTTCCTGAGGAAGGCTCGTCCGCTCAGGGTAAGTCGGGACCTAAGCCGAGGCCGAAAGGCGTAGGCGATGGACAACAGGTTGAGATTCCTGTACCACCTCCTCACCATTTGAGCAATGGGGGGACGCAGAAGGATAGGGTAAGCGCACTGTTGGATATGTGCGTCCAAGCAGTTAGGCTGACAAGTAGGTAAATCCGCTTGTCATAAAGGCTGAGCTGTGATGGCGAGGGAAATATAGTACCGAAGTTCCTGATTCCACACTGCCAAGAAAAGCCTCTAGCGAGGTGAGAGGTGCCCGTACCGCAAACCGACACAGGTAGGCGAGGAGAGAATCCTAAGGTGAGCGAGAGAACTCTCGTTAAGGAACTCGGCAAAATGACCCCGTAACTTCGGGAGAAGGGGTGCTTTTTAGGGTGAATAGCCCTGAGAAGCCGCAGTGAAAAGGCCCAGGCGACTGTTTAGCAAAAACACAGGTCTCTGCGAAGCCGCAAGGCGAAGTATAGGGGCTGACACCTGCCCGGTGCTGGAAGGTTAAGAGGAGGGGTTATCCGTAAGGAGAAGCTCTGAATCGAAGCCCCAGTAAACGGCGGCCGTAACTATAACGGTCCTAAGGTAGCGAAATTCCTTGTCGGGTAAGTTCCGACCCGCACGAAAGGTGTAACGATCTGGGCACTGTCTCAACGAGAGACTCGGTGAAATTATAGTACCTGTGAAGATGCAGGTTACCCGCGACAGGACGGAAAGACCCCGTGGAGCTTTACTGTAGCCTGATATTGAATTTTGGTACAGCTTGTACAGGATAGGTAGGAGCCGTAGAAACCGGAGCGCTAGCTTCGGTGGAGGCGTCGGTGGGATACTACCCTGGCTGTATTGAAATTCTAACCTACGGAGCTAATCGCTTCGGGAGACAGTGTCAGGTGGGCAGTTTGACTGGGGCGGTCGCCTCCTAAAAAGTAACGGAGGCGCCCAAAGGTTCCCTCAGAATGGTTGGAAATCATTCGAAGAGTGCAAAGGCATAAGGGAGCTTGACTGCGAGACCTACAAGTCGAGCAGGGACGAAAGTCGGGCTTAGTGATCCGGTGGTTCCGCATGGAAGGGCCATCGCTCAACGGATAAAAGCTACCCCGGGGATAACAGGCTTATCTCCCCCAAGAGTCCACATCGACGGGGAGGTTTGGCACCTCGATGTCGGCTCATCGCATCCTGGGGCTGTAGTCGGTCCCAAGGGTTGGGCTGTTCGCCCATTAAAGCGGTACGCGAGCTGGGTTCAGAACGTCGTGAGACAGTTCGGTCCCTATCCGTCGTGGGCGTAGGAAATTTGAGAGGAGCTGTCCTTAGTACGAGAGGACCGGGATGGACACACCGCTGGTGTACCAGTTGTCCTGCCAAGGGCATAGCTGGGTAGCTATGTGTGGAAGGGATAAGTGCTGAAAGCATCTAAGCATGAAGCCCCCCTCAAGATGAGATTTCCCATAGCGTAAGCTAGTAAGATCCCTCGAAGATGACGAGGTTGATAGGTCTGAGGTGGAAGCGTGGTGACACGTGGAGCTGACAGATACTAATAGATCGAGGACTTAACCAAGTTAGAAATGCAGAGCAAGCTTTGTTCAATGAATGTCTATTATCTAGTTTTGA
>NZ_JAEUFG010000074.1 GCF_018588585.1 Bacillus sp. SM2101 | reverse complement strand
AGTTTCATATCCATTTCAACCTCAATTTTCCAAAGAGTAAACAAAACTATTTGCATATACGTGTATATGTTATTCAAATCTAGTTTACATAATAGCAACTATAGGAACTTAATAGAAAATATAAGAAAAGAAATTTAAAGCATTCACAAACACCTATTGATATATTGATAAATCTCTTAGAATCACTTCATTGTCGATTTGTAGATTTACTTCACACACTACATTTTTCAGCATTTCAAAGAAAATTTATAAGTCTTACACATGGCGAAATGAGACTGGTTGTTGCAATACAAAGATTTGTGTGGCATGACCATCATCATATTGCTCAACTTAAAGAACAACAGGGATGGTAATTAAGTTATTGTCTGGAGAAACAAAAGTGATACTGAGGCGAATAGATGGAGTTTAAAAAGAAATGGGACGAACTATCGGTCTCAGAAATATTAGAGTAATAAGGACAATCATATACCTTATAATCGTAATTATATTGTGGATTATTGTGGCTCTTATTAAGTAAACGTTATAGAAAAACCATTTAATAGTAAATTCATTTGGGGGAGATGACATGAAGTACCACAGAACAGATTTATTAGTGTTAGCGGTATTTTTCTTTTTTCCTTTACTTTTGTTAATACTAATGAGAAGAACAAACATTATCTTTATTGGAAACATAAATGTCAACCAGCCAGAAATAGATACAAACAAAGAGTGAACATCTAGAAAATATGTACACCCTCCCTGATTATTCACGAAAGGAGGAAAGAGTGATAATAAAAGGTGGTACTTTATTTTATGTAAATAATTTGATTATGCTTGTCTAAAAATAATAAGACAAATAAACCATTTGTACGCAATTCAATGATTAATGAGTCGAACAATTCTAAGATGAGCTGATCTTACTATTGGAATCATGAAAACGTTATTCCGCAATCTTGGTTTTTGGACAATAAGTAACTATCCTTATATAAATAGGTAAAAAGTGGGTAGGTATCCATCTTAATATGATATAATGAAATAAAAATTATCTACATAAAGGATAATTTTTGAAAAACCCGAAATGAACTGAGAAAATTTTATCTGTTTTTATTGATGGAAGCTGCGGGTGCTGCTCTTACATTTGTTTGTGAATATATTCACAAATTATGTATGCAATGGGCTTGGAAATTATATTTCATAGTGATTTAGATTTGGCAATGTTGCTAGAAGTCTTTAAAAATGAACTATAAAACATGATGAAGAAAGAGGAGAAATATGACTAATTTAACGAATTCTCAGATGAAACAATGGGGAACGATTAGAAGTTATTCAAAGAGTTTTATCAAGGAGTTAAAAGAAGAAGATCTTGATAGAGCCCTTCCAAGAAAAGGCTTAAATACACTACGGAAACATTTTGAGGAAATGGTTGAGGTTCAGAAAGATTTTGTTATGGCGATAGGTAGTTCTGTTATGGCATTTAACAGTTTACCTGATAATGAGATACAAGGAAAGTTATCAAAAGAGGAACTATTAGAAAAAATGTCTCAAGTTGATGAGGAATTGAAAAGTACGTTAGACAATGTAGATGATAATACTCATGTAATTTGGTTTGGCGAGAAACAACTTTTACCTTATCATCTATCGTCAATGATAGCGCATGAAACAATGCATATCGGACAAATTATTGCTTTTTGTTATGTATTAGATATCAAAATACCAGAGTATATTATTAATAGTTGGGCGCTATCGGGTAATTAATTAGTAAATTTACTACAATCTCTGGGCTAATAGAAGATCAATTAATCTTCGAAAATAGGGCGCTGTACAGTAATAAACTGAGAGCGCCTTTCTTCATGTTTTGACCAATATTGATTGTTTAGACCAGAATATTTTTGTAACCTCAATGGACATTGTTGAATGACTGACAAGAATAAAAAGTCTTTCTTTTTATAGAATTTGTTTTTTATCTGTGGGTATTGTATCTAACGAAGACTCTAGCAGAACTTCCAACAACCATCTTTTGAAGTGATTAACTCTCATTGCACTGCTCCCAATTGGAACCGTCGCAATCACGCTATGCGCTTTCACATCAATGACTGAAACAGTGCCAGATGAAGTAAAATGCGTTACATAAGCGAGTTTCCCATCTGGGGTGAAGGCAATGACAAATGGATCGGATCCAACCTGAATGGTTGTAATCACACTGTGTATTTTCACATCAATGACTGAAACAGTACCATCATTATTATTTGTCACATAGGCGAGTTTTCCGTTAGGTGTAAAGCAATAACAAATGGACCATCCCCAACTTGCACATTTGCAATCACGCTATAAATCTTCACATCTATGATTGATACAGAATTATCTAATTGTCCAAATTCTCCCATATTCATCACGTAAGCGTATTTTCCGTCTGGCGTGAAGGCAACGACATTTGGACCAGATCCAACCTGAATAGTCGCAATAACACTATGCGTCTTCACATCAATAACTGAAACAGTATTATCCAATTGTCCAACTAATCCCATATTTGTCACATAAGCGAGTTTCCCGTCTGGGGTGAAGGCTACAATATTTGGACTGGATCCAATCTGAATAGTTACAATAACAATATGTGTATTCACATCAATGACTGTAACAGTACCATCAACATTATTTGTTATATAAGCGAGTTTTCCGTCAGGTGTGAAAATAGACTGTATAAAAAGTATTTCCAACAGGTAACGTAGCAATCACTGAATGTGTCTTCACATCAATTACAGTCGTCGTCAGCAAAACCACCTCTTCCGTATCATTATTACTACAATCGTATGTGGATAGTGCTTGGTTAATACACAATGGTGTTGCCGAGTTACCTCTTTCAATCTATTCTTATACAATAACTAAATGATTTTCTATGATAGATGTAGTGTTTTAACTAAAAGGTCTCAAAAGAGTATACCTTATTGAGATTAGTGGACAATGACGGTGGAATGGTATTAAGGATAGTCTCAATTAACTTATCTAAAAATGGAGAGGGAAAGATCTATCTATAAACTTAATAGACTGTATACTTGTATTCCACAATATGGCGCTTTTCAGAAATAACTCTGAAAAGCGTCTTTATTTGTTAACTTTTTTCATCGTTCAAATTGTTAATTCTATAGTGTAAAATTAATAGGGGAAATGTGGATGTATAGGAAAAACTTATAATATTGTAAGTATACATATTGTGGAGGTTATGATGA
>NZ_JAEUFG010000073.1 GCF_018588585.1 Bacillus sp. SM2101 | reverse complement strand
TGAGGCCAACCATAATAGTAGCAATGATGCTATGAGTTTTCACATCGATGACTGTAACAGTATTACCTTGTTCAGAGGCACTATTAATCACGTAAGCGAGTTTTCCATCAGGTGTGAAGGCGACATCAGATGGACCTTGCTCAATCAGAATAGTAGCAACCACTTTAAGAGTTTTCACATCAATAACTGAAACAATATCATCATCAAGATTTGTAACATAAGCCAGCTTACCATCTGGCGTGACAGAAACACCTGAAATGCCTGCTGGTAACAAAGTAACGATAACTCTATGAGTGCTCACATCAATAACAACAGTAGCCACCAAATCACCTCTTCAAAATTATTATTATTACCATAATATGAGGAGAGTTGTTGAACAATATTTAAAATTGGAATTTAGACTGATTACCATTAAAGATAATGAAGATTTTAGGAAACTCAAGAATTATTAAGTTTACTAAAAAGGTGGTTAGTAAGTTGAAAGCTTATCATGTTAGTGATTATGAAGGGTATGGTCATATTGTATTTGCGGAAACAAGAGGAAAGGCAGTAGCGAAATCTCTAGAATGGGATTTGTTTCCTCATAGCATGTTTACTGAGGTTTCAGCAACTAGAGCACCATATAAAAAGCAGAAGCAGAAAATTGAACGGTATGAAAAAGCTTTAGAATCAGTCGCATATAAGCAGTTTAGAGTTGAACCTAAAAGAGTAATAGTAAAAATGCAAAGTTTAGCAAGGGAAGCTTTAGTAAACACAAGGTAAGTTGTGTTCTACAACATAGAAGTCTATGTTGTAGATTCAACTACGTAAGCTAATTTCCCATCAGGAGTTAAAGTAACAGAACCTATAACACTTATATCAACAGGAACAGTAGCAATAACAGAGTGAGTTTTAATATCGATGACAGAAACTGATTCAGCGTTCAAATCCGTAACATAAGCAATTTTTCCATCAGGAGTAATATCAATATCACTTGCAATACCACTAACAAGGGTAGTGGCAATAACTGAATGAGTTTTTGTATCAATGACGGATACGGAGTCATCAAAGAAATTTGTTACATAAGCCAATTTTCCATCAGGAGTAAAAAGAACTTTGTCTGGATCCTCACCAACTTGAACTGTTGCTATCAGGCCATGCGTTTTCGTATCAATTACTGATACATTTCCAGGTTGTTGTGAATCCGTACTAATTAAAACATAAGCCAACTTTCCATCTGGAGTGAAGTTGATAAAAGATGGATTAGATCCGACTGTGACAGTAGCAACAACAGAATGAGTTTTTGTATCGATGATCGACACATTATTTTCATCTGAATTAACTATATAAACTAATTTTCCATCCGGGGTTATAGAGGATGATGATGGTTCATTCCCAACAATAACAGTAGCAATTACTGTATGAGTCTTTACATCAATGACGGAAACAGTGTTACCTGGACTACCAAAGTACCTTGGTTAGTCACATAAGCTAATTTTCCATCAGGAGTGATAAAGGTATTATTTGGAGACCCAACTGGTATAGTCGCAATAATTGAATTTGTTGTCGTTTCTATAACGGAGACGGTATTATCAAATGGATTTCCATCAGCTTCATTAGCAACATAAGCTAATTTTCCATCAGGTGTGATGGCTAAAGGTGAACTGCCTACAGATAAACCAACAGGTAATGACGCTATAACAGAATGAGTTTTCACATCAATAACAATAATAGCCAAGCAAAGCACCTCTTTTCAAAAAATCGTTACTCTAAAGATATGATGCAATTACTTCATTGATACAAAGATTAAAGATAAAAATGAAACGTTTATTTAACAATGAATTTTAGTAAACACAAGATAGATTGTGTTTGATAGGGGGATGTTCAGAAGATAAAAGAATGAGAGATTAAATGTATAATATGTTAAATTCACCTAATGATATTCAACAATATGGCGCACTTATTTAACAGTGCGTCTTGTTCTTGTATAGGGCCAATATTGTGGAATAACAAGTTGATTTGATTTATTAAATATATGGTCTGTAATGTAGAGGAATCTTTTATAACAAGGTATTCAAACAAAATACTTTAACAATAAAAATTGAAAATTCTCTATTGATAGAAAATGTATAAATATTTTGAAAAATAATGTAATATATTGTTGTAATGTATAAATATTACAATTTAAATAACATTGGAGATGTATTATATGAAATCATTAAAGAAGAATAAAGTTTACATATTTTTTTCTTCACTTCTACTAGTCATACTTATAGCTGGTTGTTCAAATCAACAAGTTTCTGAGGGCACAGAAAACAGTCAAAGGGTTACTAATGATGTAGAGCTAAAAACAGTTCAATATGATAAACCTGAACATATTAAATCTATCGAATTGGAAAGTTCGGACTATAGTGATCTGGAATTTTTAAAAGATATATTAAAAGACAAGAGAGTGGTTATGCTAGGGGAAAGCTCACATGGCGTTTCAGAATACAGTCTGATTAAAAGCAGGTTAATAAAGTTTTTACATGAGGAATTAGATTACAATATTGTGGCATTTGAAAGTGGATTAGCAGAGGTATATACAACTAATGAAATGCTGTTAGATATAAGGTCTGAACAAGCAATGAAAAATGCCTTACACCCAGTGTGGTTTACAGATCATAATATGTACTTGTTTAAATACATTAAAGAACAAAAAGCAACTAAGAACCCAATTAATATAGTAGGATTCGATATGCAACCACAACCGTACATAGATAAATATATAAATGATTATTTTAAGGATAGAAATACAGATTTTACAACAGACTTACAAGCTGTAGAACAAGAGTATTATCAGTATGTCCGCTCAATATGGGGAGCAGATTATCCAGATAATTGGCAACAAGAAAGTGAGTTATTAACTGAAAAATACAGTGATTTAGTGTACCAAATAGGTCAAGGGGAGTGGGCGAAATTGATAAATGAGGATGAAAAACAATTTTTCATAAAGATTTTTGAGCAAAGAATTAGGTCTATTACAGAAAAATATACTGAAGAAAATGTTATGGATCAAAATGGTAAAGGTGATTTAGAATCTCGAGATAGAATAATGGCTGATAATCTAGAGTGGTTATTAGAAGAAATATATCCAGATGAAAAGTTTATTGTATGGGCACATAATGGTCATATTATGAAAAATAGATCAACTATCAAAATGGATCCATATGAACCATATAAGAACATGGTAGAATATTTACCAGACGATATTAAAGAACAATCATATATAGTGGGACTCTATATGTACAGTGGAAAAAATGCAGCTAACAGTAGAGAAGTTTTTGATGTAAGTACTGAACATAAAACAAACTCAATAGAATTTCAACTTAATCAACCAGGATATCCTGTTTCATTTATTAATATTGATATAAGTGACGACGCTACAAATAAGTATTGGTGGAATGCTGAAGCAACAAGTCAGCTTTGGGGGGCAAATGAGGAAACATTTATCCCTAGCGAGCAATATG
>NZ_JAEUFG010000072.1 GCF_018588585.1 Bacillus sp. SM2101 | reverse complement strand
ACCATACCATTGGTATAAAGTCTATGAAGATAACTAAAATGTAGAGTTTGTGAAGTAATGTACTTAAAGTAAAGGGGGCTTAAATCGGTGCGAAATGTTCCTGGCTCAAATGAAATGTGGTCACACAATTTTGGTAAAAGCCAGGCAGTTTTAGTCTTCTAAAACTGAAGGGTTACATTGAGGAGTCGAATGAGGAAATAACGTTCTGAAGGGCTTCCCCTGCGTCGAGTAGCACACCATCTAGTAAGAGATTTTGTGTTATAAGCTCGGTCAATAGGTGCGAGAATTTACCGTAACAGTTTGGCTGACGAAAGCCTACCCGATGGGGTGGTGTAAATCATGGTGCTTGGGTTGAACGAATATGGTGAGAATGCAAATTAATAAAACAATTAATCTAATTGCTGACGAATCTCTGAATGTACGGGTCTATACGCCCATGATACAGAAATGTATTTACTACTATATGTAGGGTTAGCTGTGGATGAGTAAAAATCGGTTATATGAAAGTCCATGGTGTGTTACAGGCACACTCCAAGTTAACAGGCTCATAGGAGGCACCTAAGTTTGTTCTTTAATAAATGTAACTCAACATTGTAAGCTGATAACGTGGAGAGCTTACTCTCAATGAAACGGTGGAAAGGAAAATAATCGTGAGATTAGCGATTGTATAACTTTTCTTTATATCAGGGAAAGTGGTGGTACAGTACCTTTGAAGCGTGTAATGAACGTGGAGGGATAACCACTAGACTAGTAGAAGATTCATTCATCATGCAAGACAGTTCTTCAACGATTAATAAGGTTCTTGTAAGACTAATAGAGGTTCAGCTCCAAAGGAGCCACCGACTTGTTAAAACGAAAGAAACTGAGGCACAACGAGTATTTTAATATGCAATTTCATTTTGATTCTTTATATGCTCAAAGTGCTAATGGTCAAAATTTTTATGGATTACTTGATTTGATGAGATCGGATGAAAATATCCGAATGGCTTACCGAAATATTAAACGAAATACTGGAAGTAAAACTGCGGGATTTGATGGACTAACGATTAAAGATATCAATTATTTACCGGTATCCGAAGTTGTATCTACGATACAACAATTGTTTAAATGCTATAAGCCAAAACC
Source organism: Bacillus sp. SM2101 (assembly GCF_018588585.1). Classification (NCBI taxonomy): domain Bacteria; kingdom Bacillati; phylum Bacillota; class Bacilli; order Caryophanales; family Bacillaceae; genus Bacillus; species Bacillus sp. SM2101. Next base: position 2,368 of record NZ_JAEUFG010000072.1, on the reverse strand, counting down.
TGTCCGAAGAGTATTCATCCCTAAGGCAAATGGTAAGACACGTCCTTTAGGAATTCCTACTATTTGGGATAGGCTTTTCCAACAATGTATCCTTCAAGTGCTTGAGCCAATCTGTGAGGCAAGGTTTTACAAACATAGTTATGGTTTTAGACCAAATCGCAATACGCATCATGCCAAAGCTAGGTTCGAAACGCTCATTAACCGGGGATGCCTATATCACTGTGTAGACGTTGATATAAAAGGTTTCTTTGATAATGTGAAGCATGCCAAATTATTAAAACAAATTTGGTCATTAGGTATTCGGGATAAAGCATTGCTTTCCATTATTTCAAAGCTATTAAAAGCTCAGATTATCGGAGAAGGAATTCCCAAGAAAGGCACACCACAAGGTGGCATTTTATCGCCGCTATTATCTAACATTGTTTTAAACGAGTTAGATTGGTGGGTTAGTAATCAATGGGAAAATCTAAAGACAAAGAAACCTTATCAATCACACAACGGCAGATACAATGCCTTAAAACAAACCAAATTGAAACACTGTTATATTGTGAGGTATGCAGATGATTTTAAAGTTCTTTGTCGTAGTCGTTCTCAGGCAATTAAAATGCATTTCGCTATAAAGGATTTTCTGAAAACTAGATTACACCTAGAGATAAATGAAGAAAAGTCCAAAGTGATAAACCTTAAGAAAAACTCGTCAGAGTTTCTAGGATTCCGCATAAAAGCACATGCGAAAAAGACAAGTAAAAGAACACTTTATGTGGCTCGTTCACATATGACAAAGAAGGCACTTGCTAATGCACAAATAAAATTGAAACAAGCGATTAAGGCGATTCAAAAACATCAATCACCGAGAAATGCTTGGCGTTTTAATATGGTTGTAATAGGGTTGCAGAACTACTATTCGGCAGCTTCACACATCACAAAAGACTTAAACGGGCTGAATCATCGTCTTAACAAAGCGTCTTATAATCGACTAAAAGAAATGAGAAAAGTTGCATCGTTAGAGGAATTCTCACCTTCATTACAAAAAAGGTATAAAGATTATGATTGTAAGCTCTATAAAATAAAAGGAATTGTGCTTGCTCCTATTCATGCCCAACGTAATAAAGTTAACTTAAACTTCTCACAAACCATCTGTAATTACACAACCATAGGCAGGGACAAAATTCATCAGAACTTACGGGCAATTAATAAACAAACACTCGTCTATGTAATGAAACAATTTATACCGAGCCGATCTATTGAATACAACGATAATCGCATCAGCCGATTTATTGCACAATATGGAAAATGTGGGGTTATAGGAATTGAGCTAGGTATGGACGATTGGCACTGTCATCATAAGACACCCTTCTGTCTAACAAAAGATGATTCCTACGGGAATCTGATGGTAGTACATAAACCTGTTCATAACCTTATTCATATGAGGAAAAAAGAGAAAATACAGGTGCTTTTAAACACACTAAAGTTAAATGAAAAACAACTTTTAAAGGTCAATGAATTGCGCAAGCAATGTCTAAACGATGCAATCTGATTTTACATCTCATCTTGCTTATACATGAAAATATGGAATGGATTGGATTAGTTGGAACGCCGTATGCGAGGAAACCCGCCTGTACGGTGTGAAGTGGGGGAAAATCTGGAGATAATTTCAAAAGCTTACCTATCACTATAAGAAGATATTACAAGTTATCTCGAATTCAAGCTTTCGACTATCGGGCCCATTTCAGGAATAAGAATTGTGTCTATTTTTTGATTGTCTAAACTAATTTCAATTATAGATAGAGACGAAATTTCAGAAATTGAGTGGGTAGACATACAAAGGGCTAATGAATTAATGCCTTATCATCCTTATGGAGTGGATAGCTTACTAAAAGCCTCTTCTCCTTATACATTTCAAGGTTAATAAACCCTCCGGTTCTTCAACTATATGGCGCAAGAAAGTAGTAAAGGCTATCTGGACAATGTTAAGGATAGTTACCTATTAAGTAAACACAAGTGATAATTTGTTTCGTATCTTTTATATAACAGCTAGGTTGATTTTCAACAGTAATGGTGCATTTGTGATGATTAAAAAAAATATTATAGTTGCAAGAACAACTCTGACAAGTATATGTCAGAGTTCATTTGTTATGATTTATATTAGTTGATCAAAGTTTCTTAATTGCCAGTATAGTCACTCATTATTTCATTGCGTAAAATAAGTGTGCTTATAACTATTTTGAAGGGGAAGGTTATTATGAGTAAAGAGAGAGAACAAGTTATAATGAAATTAAGAGAATTTCAAAAAAATCAGTTTAACGTAGAAAAAGTGCAGGATGCGTGGGAGTACATGCCAATACTACTTAACTATATTGGAGATATC
>NZ_JAEUFG010000071.1 GCF_018588585.1 Bacillus sp. SM2101 | reverse complement strand
TTAATAGTGCAAGCACGGTTCTGTGAGGGGATGGAGTACAATTTACCGTAAGGTAAAAAGACTCCATTCTACTCGACATCTGAAATATAGATATGTGCCATTATTCATTTTAGAGCCACATCGTTGAATAACAAGTATTTTTATTTGTGAATATATACATCTTAATTTGATGAGTTTCCTGTTGTGTTGAGCTGCTTATTCTCAAATGTCTTTAATTGGATACAGGAGGTGCAATTATTGAAAGTAGGAATGAGATTATTGAAGCAGAGTTGAATCTATAGCAGGAAAAAAATATAATAATATGACTGATAATATAAAGAGCTAGAAGAAACTTATAACCTAAATGAATTAATAAAGAAACAATTGTTTATCAAAGGGTATATTTATTAGGTTAAAATACTTTTGTTTTTCTTTTTTTAGGTTCTCAACAATCTTATTTCTTTGTTGGTTAATCAAATATTCCAGTTTTAAAATTCTTGTTTCTATATTTATTGAATTAGTTGATATGATAAAGTCATTAAAATCAATAGAATTAGCAAAATCGAAAACTTTAAATCGATAGGCTAAAGCAATGGGTGGTGTGTTGGCAGCGATTGAAATAATATTTGCATGCAATTTAAAATTAATTGTGAAATAGAAGTTAGAAATAAGATTTATTAAATAATGTTGATGATGAATTTTAATATCTAAGAAGACGTTTTCTTGATCATTTATTTTATTATAAAGCGAATTTAACGCAGGAATATCTTGGTCCCAAATTGAATACAAATAGATTTTATATCCTTTTACTATTAGTGATTTAATCGCCTTTATTAATGAATCTTCTACCTTTTCTTCATTCAATCCATATATGTTATTAAATGAGGTGCCCCAGTTTACTCCTATAATCTTTTTTGTTTTAAAAGGTATGAAGACTTTATATTCTTCATCGAGATAGTATATCTCGGAAAGATAAAATCCGGGATCTCCGCAAACCATCATCTTTTTTTCATTCCCACCCATTTGCTTGATTATTTCGTACGTTAATTGCCCTCTTACACCTACATATTCAGCTTGATCAATTATTTCAATAAGTTTATTTTGGATATTTTTAGAAAAATATGATTCAATATTAATAGACTTTTCATTTTCTAATAATTGAATATGATCAAATTGAATCCAATCAATACCTGTGCCCCAGATTATTACTTTTTTACCTTTTTGGGTTGCTTCATGTAGAAAGGTGATATTATCACTATTAATAATAGAACCTCCACCTAAAACAATTAAGTCAAACGTTTCAATGTCATACTCTTTGGATGATGTTCCAATCGTACCAGTTAATTCCCATTCTTTATCTAGAGTAACTTTCTTAAAATTTTCCTTAAAAAGTTCCCAAAGTAATTCATCTCCAAGGTTGTTATACCCTAGCCATCCGATATATAAAACCTTTTTTTTATGAAGGACTTCAGTTATTTCTTTAGAGAAGTTTTTAAAAAATAAATTATTGTATTCAACTCTGTGATCATTCGGACGGTATATTTCTGCCCTCTTATTATGTTGTATAGATTTTTCTATTTCTCCTAACTTCCAATAACATACACACAAATGTAAGTGAGGAAACCAAGTAGAATAAGCATGTTTTTGAAATCCTTCATTATTAATTGGTCTCTTATTTAGGGCTGTGTGAAACCAAAATGTTGCCGCGTGATAATCATTTTTTTTCATAAAAAAACTACCTAAACGACAACAACTTTCAGGAAGAGGATAGCCATACTTTAAGGATTTTAATAAATAGCTTAATTCTTCTTCTTCGTCTCCTAAATAACTGTAACAGTCTGCTAATGAAAGGCATGCTAGTACTTCATCCTCGACCCAACCTTCTTTTGTAGATAAAAATTCATTATAATATTTGATAGCTTTTTTGTGAAGATGATGATCCTTTAACTCATTAGCATAATAATATAAATCTCTAGGGGAAAAAGTTTCTCCTTTCTTTATGCGATTTTCAAAAATATTGAGATTTCTATTTACTTCTACACCATTTGTCTTTGAGACCTTATTGTGAGTTATGACTATATCAGATTCAATAATATTTCCTGACACCTTTAAATACTCATGCACAGCCCCATACCATTTAAATTGATTATCTCGTCGTACTAATCTATTTCTTCTATAACTAAAAACCGGATGGCCATATTCATCAAAAGAGGCATTATATATCATTGATACACCATCAACAGATTTCTCAAGTGTCTCTTTAATCAGTAATATCTTTTCAAGATCTTTGTGAAGTAACACATCATCAGCATCTAACCAAAGAATATATTCTTTGGTAGCATGACTAAAAGCAAAATTTCTTGCGGCAGAAAAGTCATCATGCCATTGATAGTCAAAGAGTTTGTTTGTATAATTTGAAGCTATTTGTTTGGTGTTATCCGTTGAGCCAGTATCTACAATAATGATTTCATCACAGGCATTCTGGATACTTTCTAAACAATTTTTTAACGTTTCTTCTTCATTTTTAACTATCATGCATAAACTAATTGTAACCATCGATATCCCTCCAGTTAATTCAACATAATATATGTTTGTTTTTTTAAATTGTACCAACTATGTAAGAGAGCAATTTTTCATGTTATTTATTGTACAAATAAGGTATAGATCATTATTTCAGTAATAAAAAATCCATATTAAGCTAATTAGGATATATAATCAGTTGTACGAGTGAAACGATTACTCAAAATTATTTTTACTAGGACTAATATCTAATCAAAATTATTGAAGTTTTCATAAAATAAATATCAAGGAGTGATGTTATATATGAAAATTTCTAAAAGGGATAGTGTTGTTAACATAGGTGATTGTTGTATATGTCCAATTGATGGTTGTATCGTACAAAATTTAACAGACGGAAGTGGAGAGGATATAGTTGAACAATACCTATTTTCTACGTGTACAGTAGATGCTTGTTTAAATATTAAAAATGATTCAATATATTGTGATCCAACTGAAAGTGACCCAGCTGTCACCAACCCTATTGCAAACCCGATTATTTTAGCTCAGTTGTTAGGGCCAAGTTCAAATGGTAACTGTACACCAATAGGCCCTGTTGTGCAAATAGATCCTGGTCAAATGAAAAGTTTGTTAGGAAAAAATGTTTGTGGCCTTCAAATTTCTGGTATGGAAAATCCAGAATGCCTGACTACAGGTGGTTGTTCGAGAGGTGGTCCAGGTATGACTTGTAATGAAGTAAGAGGTAACTATAATGGTACCATCAGAATGATTCCTAATTCTCCAATATGTAACTGTCCATAGTATTTCAGAATTTTGATAAAAAAATCTAAATATATAACTTTACGATTTTCTATAAAATAACTGTTATTCAACAATATGGCGCTTTTCAGAACTAACTCTGAAAAGCGTCTTTATGTGCTAACTTTTTTCATCGTTCAAATTGCTAATTCTATAGTGTGAAATTAATAGGGGAAATGTGGATGTATAGGAAAAACTTATAATATTGTAAGTATACATATTGTGGAGGTTATGATGA
>NZ_JAEUFG010000070.1 GCF_018588585.1 Bacillus sp. SM2101 | reverse complement strand
AGATAATTGTTTGAAATCAGATAAGCTTCTTTCCTTCCATAATAAGGTCGTTTCTTCCTAATGACAGATTTAATACCAAGATCCTTCATTAATCGTTGGACTCGTTTATGGTTTATATGAATTTCATATGTAACTTTCAACCAAACTTGAATCCTTCTGTAACCATATATACCTTTATACTTACGGTGACACTCCATTATTTTTTTCTTAATTTCGTTATCCTCTCTTTGCTTTTCCGAAGGAAATGTCTCACGTTCTAACCACTTGTAATAACCACTTCTAGATACTTCCGCCACAAAGCATAAAAGCTGAATTGAATTATTCATTTGAGCTAAATCATAAATGATCTGATATTTATTATTCGGTGATGTGCTCATTCCCCCTTTTTCATCGATAAGAGCTTTTTTAGAAATTCATTCTCTGCTTCTAATCGTTTTATTTTCTGTTCTGGTTGTTCGTTGCGAATATGAGTGACTTTACTAAAATCTTTTTTTCTTCCTCGCCTTTCCCGTAGTCCTCTTGTTCCTTCATTATTGTAATGATTGACCCAGCGTTGTACATTTTTACGATGTATGTTAAATTCCCTAGCAACTGCAGCATAGTTCTTAGTGATTTGGTACTGTTCTACAACTTTTTTCTTAAAGTTAATATCATAAGTTTTTCTATCTTTCTCCATAAAAAAATCCCCCTTATGGTAGACAAGCATACTGCGCTTTAATGTATGTGTCTACTATAAGGGGATCATAACATTTCAGATTAGCGCCATATTGTTGAACAACACATTGATAGTTGTGGGAAATTACTATCTTAATAATTACTACCACTTCACAGGAGTTTTAGTTGAATTATTTAGATATTTTAAGATGTATATTCATAAGTTTTGAAATATCTATTGGACTACTATGTCCTTGAGGTAAGAGCATTGGTGTCATCGAAAAGTAGTAGTCGTTATATTTTGGGTTCTGCGCTACTCTAACACACACATAAAATTTGGTTTTTTCACCACTCATTATCATTAATGAAGATCCTTCTATAGGCTCTATCCAAAAAGATAAATCACTAGTTTGAACTATTTTATCAAATGGACTAAATACTTGCTGTGGTAATTGTCCGTTCTCTCCATAAGGAACATAGCCTGCTTCTCCATATAGTGGTACAACTTTAGCTATTGCCCAACTCGTGTATCCTTGAACGCTATAGGGTCCAAATGGTCCTATTTTTACTACATCTCCGCCGTATATTCGATCTCCTAGTGTTTTAAATTCTTTTTGTTTTATTTCGTTACTTGAAGGTAATTCTGTTGCTATTTCCTCACTAACTTCTCTTTCTTCTAAAGAATAGTTTGGGAATAATAATACATTGACATTGCCTTCAAAGACATCAAACTTTAAAATATGATCTTTATATCTGTTATAGAAATAGTGTATATCATCTTTTGTCCCATAATCAGGACCTCCTAAATCTTCATACCATGTTGTTTGTAAAAGAGAGTCGTCCGAGGCAAAATGGATACTAACTACTAAACTTGTTTCTTCATTTATACCAATGAATAAGTTGTCGTAAACATACTCTAATGAATCAAATTCTCCTTGTGATGGTACTGTATAATCAGGTTCACCTAGGCTTTTAATGATATAGTCCAAATGATCATTATATGCAACATTTACAACTTCACCACCATCATTATAAGTATAAACTACGAAGACCCCACGTTCCTCCTTCACCCATTTTATCTTATTATTAAGAGTTTCTTTTGATGTTGACTTTTCAACTTTTTTTGTTAGATTTTTAGTTTCTTCAATTTGATGAATGTCTTCTTCTTTTTCAGTAGTTCCAGTAAATAACTGTGTGTTTTCTATTGTTTCTTGGCTATCCTTCGTTTCAGATAGTAAATAATATACCGTTGGCCATAATAAGAGATTGATTATTAATAGGAACAGCAATATAAATAGCAATTTTTTTGACATAAAGAAATCACATCTTTCCTAAACTTTGAAATAATCCATAATAGTCAGTAAGAAAATAGATATATCTCCATAAATTATTATATTATAATCATTACCATTATTCGATAACAACTTTATTTCATAAAGTAGCCCTTTTTACAAGAAAGGAAGTATTTCTAAGAAATTTGCGCCATATTGTGGAAGAAAACAATCTTCTAACCTTACTGACCCTTTAGATATTTGTATAGATTTATACCTTTTTACAGATAAATATCATTTCATTACTGTCTTCTTGCAAAGAACTCTTATCCCAAGAACCATAAACATCTAATATAGTGAAGCCATTTTGTTCTATTAACCTTTCCATTTCCATTGGAAATACAAAACGCAGGGAAATCATATCTTCTTCAATAGCTATAACTTCCTCGTTGTCGTTAATAAATTCCCTTCGAGATTTAATTCTGTATTTGAGTAAACGAATTATATGATGCCGTTTTATATTCAATTACTTTTCGATTTCGTTTATCAAAATAAGAATTTTTGGATTCCTCAATAGCTGCTAATTCTCTTATCTTTGGATATCTTGTACCAAAAATAAATATTCCCCCACTTACAAGATGCTTATGAACTGATAGTAATAATTTGTCTTGTGACTCGTTTGTTAAAAAATGTTGAAAAGAGTTTCCAGTCATAAACATTAAAGAACACATTCTATTGAGGGATAATTTAGTACAATTCTGTAAGACCCACTGAATATCAAGATTCATATTTTTTGTTTTTTCTTTTGCCCTATTTAACATTCCTTCATTTATATCAACCCCAGTAATATTATAGCCAAGCTTAGCAATTGGGATTGTTGCTCTTCCTGTACCACAGGCTAAATCGACAATATCCCCACCCTTTTTATTTGCCCACTCTATTAAAAGTGGAAGGTCTTTTAAATAATTCTCGTATTGTAAATCATAAAACTCAGGATCAATATATTTTTCCATATTATCGTAAAAAATATCATCTAATTGTTTTCTCAATTTTCACCCTACCTCTTAATTTACATATTTTCACTTTATTTCTTAGAGCTATATCAATCTGTCCTATAATTGATACACTTTTGATAACCAATTAATAGTTTTAAACACCTCTTTATCACTTATATCTTCATCAGTTATTAATCCTGTGAGCTTAATACCACTATCTCCACCATATTCATCATAGGTGTTAATAATTAATTGAATACCATTCCTCATATCTATTATCCAATCTTCAGACCCTTCATAATAAGGCCTAAAAATAGCGCAACTTACCCCTAGAGTTTTATTTAGAGCTTTAATAACTTTGTCAGCTTGATGAAACCTTGGGTATGAAAAATTATGAAGATTTTCACTTTCTCTAAATAAAGATTTGATATGATTCTGCCTATCGGTATTTTTGTTACCTACACCTTCATATGAAATGTAGTTACCTCTATCATCTTGTCCTTTTATGTAATCTCGAGGGTCTACTTTTGGTCGTAATTTTATTAATCTTGGTTTCATTCTTTCCCCTTAATTTAATTTGTGTGGATATATTTAGGGTAAGGGTCCAGCACCTTATCATATTTAGCGCTATTTTAATAATCTCATCAAACTATTGATTATTCATTTACCCCTTCAATTTTTAGTCTACAAACTACTACCTATGCACATCTTTCTGAGCTTGTATATATCCGTAATACGTACAAGTACCGTTTTGGACTCTTTAATTGTTTCCATTTTAGAAACTCACTAAATAACGATTCATACTGATTAATCAGTAAATAACCACAATGAGACACTGCAAACAACGTAAGTTTTACCTATATATCCATATTTACCCTCCTAATTGTACAATATAAGATTGGCAATTTGAACGAAGAAAAAGTAAACAAATAAAGACGCTTTTCAGAGTTTTTTCTGAAGTCGAGTAGAATGGAGTCTTTCTACCTTACGGTAAATTGTACTCCACCCCCTCACAGAACCGTGCTTGC
>NZ_JAEUFG010000069.1 GCF_018588585.1 Bacillus sp. SM2101 | reverse complement strand
TTCTTAGTTTAAACAATATTACCCAAAACATAAAGAAAGACGCTTTTCAGTATAGTTTCTGAAAAGCGCCATATTGTGGAAGATCAAAGGAAAAGAAAGTAATCCGCACCTTTTTAAATAGGCGATTTAACTTAATACCTCTATAGGTTCGAATACTTGAATTTAAGATTTGTTGTGAATCTTCTTCCACTAAAGTCCTCCACTTCTTGAACATAGCATATTTAATTGAATTTCTCCCAAATAGCATTTGTATAAGCTACTTTCAACCCCGCTCGTTCCATATTACTTTGACTCACGCTTCCATACGCAGCCTGTCCGACAATTATATTACATCTTAATTCAATTGCTTTTTCTATTCGCTTTTTTATAAGTTCAGTTTGAACGCCTTTATTTCTCAACTCTGGAACTGTGGCAGATGCAGCTAAGGTAGCAACTCCATTCTTCACAAATAGTGCTCCGACTCCAGCTGGCTCTCCTTTTACACTTGCTATATAAAATGTCCATTTACCGTTATTTAAAAGAATCTTGTTATTTTCTGTAACATTACCTTTTAAGAACGAAGGCATATCAAACCCTTTTGTATAAATTTCTCCATAAATATTAAAATCATCTTTACTAATTTCTTGGATAAGTATAGAACTTTGTGGTTCATTAATTAATTGTACGTCTTCATCCAACCCTCGGTATAGTGAGGTATGGAATCCACTTTGAAAATAACCTTTAATACTTAGGGTTCTAAGAAGCTCTGTAGTTGATTTGGTTGGAGTGATTTCAAATCTAGCCGGGATTCCCTTGCTTGAGTAAAAATCTAACATTGAATCGATGTCTCCAACATTATTACTACAGACCCCTTTAATCGTATTGAAAGAAGATCCAGGAATATTCTTTACGGAAAAAGCAACTGCATTCCCAAATTTTTTTATTTCAACACCCATTGAATTTCCCTTTAGTTCTTGAACTAATTTTAATCTATCTTCTAATGCATCTATTTCTGATTGTTCAACCATTACGGCGTTTTCTTTGGATACTAAAATAGTCATCATCTCACCTCAGTTTATTTGAATATACCTCACTCCAGATAACTGCTCTTAAGCGGCATAACTTATAATTCAAGGTGCCCCAATTATTTACCTTCTTTACTCCAGATTATTGCCCTAAAATGATAAAGATGCTAACCATTATTACAGATTAGCGCCATTGTGGTTACTAAAAGTTCTTGGTTTAAACAATATTACCCAAAACATAAAGAAAGACGCTTTTCAGTATAGTTTCTGAAAAGCGCCATATTGTTAAAGTTCATTAATCTATTGGCTTGGGGTCAACTTCTACTTTCGGATAACCGTACACATGACCAGCATTTGTATTAAAATACCCTGGAATGTCTTTCAGTGAAAATTCAAGTAAGTGATTTTCTGTAAATGATTCCACTGTCATATAACCGTAATCTACTTTTACTCCTTCATCTTTAAGGGATGCATCTGAAATCCATGTATAATATGTACTTAGTAGGTTACCGTGAAAAGCGTAAATAACGATTGCTTTTTCATGATCGTAATGTAATCCTGATTGAGTAGTTACATTATAGGTATACCACGCTTCTCTTAATTCTTTTTCAGAGAGACTAATTTCTTCCTTACCCTCATAAGATACGTAAACATAGTCTTTTCCGACATTGTATATCAAATCATTATAGACAGCCAAAACAGTGATATCTCCCCTTAGTTGCAGTGTATTATACTTAGCATGGTCAAACACTCTTATAATTGTTACAATTGCTTGCTCTCTCGTAATATGCTTTCGTGGCATAAATTGACCGTTAGACCCTTGCATAAGCTCTAAAGTATAGGCAGCACTTACGGCAGGCTTCGCCCATTCTCCTATTTGATCGTAATCCGTATAACTCATCTCTTCTTCTGTTGCATATGATATTAAACTTGATTTATGAATTGTATTCATCAGCATTTGTGCTGCTTGCTCACGTGTGATATAAGCATCTGGTGAAAAGGTCGTATCAGATGTACCATTCACACTACCAATAATATAGGCAAGGTTGACGTGATCTAAATCCGTATCTTCAAATGGTTGATCAATCGTCACTTTTTCCAGTACCATTTCCATTGTCCATTCATATGACCTTTCGACCATTTCTAACTTTTTAAAAGCCACGTTAACTAATAACTCCGCAAACTCCTCTCGCGTAATTGGGTCAGCGTAATTAGCTTGTAATCTTTCTGGAACAATTCCTAGATCAATGCCTCGTTGAATCGTATCTTTTGACCAAGCACTCGGCTGGTCTCCAGCTGCAAATACAGATGTAGATGGAAGTAACAACATTAATGATAAAATAACTACTAACGTTTTCTTCAACATAATTTACCCTCGCTTTTCCCATGTAATATAAATTATAAATACTTTTACAATATCAAACTTACATTCATTAATTTACCAATCTAATTATATGAAAGGGATTGTTCTAAGTAAATAATAACTTAGAGATTAAGACTCTTTAATTCACCTGTTTTAAAGAAGGTTGATCTAGTAGAAGATACCCAATATCTTTTTCGCAAAAAAGATAAATTTACCAATGAAAGTTCTTAAATTATCTAAGATAATTAAGTAGTTAAATACATAGATAATACATAGATAATTTATATATTAACAAGGAGTATAATATGATAAGTAAGTTAAAAAAAAGAGTAAAAGTAATTGTAATAAGTACAGTTAAAAAAAGAGCAAAAGAAATTTTAGTAAGCCTTTTGATAATTTCAGTTATCTTAAATTATGTTCAGTACAAGCAAAATAATTATATTGAGGACAGATTACAAGCATCATATCTGGAATATATTACAGATATCTATTGGGTGAACTTTATCTTTCCAGACCACTCAACTTTAGAAGGAGCAGATTTAGAAGACTTTGATTATTCTCAATTGTTGCAGAACCTTTCAAAACTTACTTTAACCAAAGTCCCACATGCTACAATCGAAACAGATTGGTTAATAGCTAATACGTTTGGGCTTGTAAAGGACTTATATGATAAAAGTATAAAAGGAGAGGCATTTACTGAAGAGGATTTGACATTGCTTAGAGAAACAAGTAATTTATTCAAACTATACACGGAAGATAAAGAAAATATTGGTCTAACTAGTATGTCCTCAAAAGAAATTCTAGAAGAATTAGTAATAAGGAATCAACGTTTAATAGACGCTGGATATGGTCAGTAAATAATTTAAAAAAAATAAACCATTGTGTGCCTGTATAAAGGATAGCACAATGGTTTATTTTTTAGTCTTATCTTGACAAAGAACAAATTAGGTACTTTTTATATTCGTTAATTCAATACTGGATAATACATTAATAGTTACTTCAGCTGTTCCTAAAAAGGGAGTTACCAGTACTTCCAACAGGCACGATGTCAGTATTATTACTGAACAGCGCCAGATTGCGGAATATCATCACAATAAAAAGGAGTACCTCGTCCCCCCCTTTTTTAACTAGTTTATTGTTTTCAGGCCAACCTATACTACCATTATAAGAACCCCATATACAAACCCAGCAAATAATAATCCTAATATTATAAAAGCTAGTATTTTAGGTATGCCCTTTGGGCTCAAAAAAGCTGTAATTATCGTAAGTGAGAATCCAATGAGGAGAATGTTAATTCCAAGTTGTCCACTAATATTTTCATTTCCACGAAAAAGTAATAAAAATGTAGAAGTTATAATTATTAGACCTAAAGAAACCCATCCAAGATACTTTTTCATTCATTTCCTTCCTTAGACAATCTTATATAAACAATACCATTTTTTTGTTAATTTAATTCGGATGTAGAAAAGAAAAAAAGATATATGAAATTAAGGTGGTTTCAATATTAAAACTCCCTATTCCTCAGCATTTTATAATTATGAGAAATTGGGAGTTTTCACTCTGTTCAAGCCCCATTTTCTTGAATAACACATGAGAATATATTAGATAGGTTTTTCCCCTTTACAGAAAAGCTGTACGGATTCTATTCGTTCTTTTTCTTTTTCCAACCCTTTAACATCTCTTCATCTATTTCTGCAAT
>NZ_JAEUFG010000068.1 GCF_018588585.1 Bacillus sp. SM2101 | reverse complement strand
ACCATACCATTGGTATAAAGTCTATGAAGATAACTAAAATGTAGAGTTTGTGAAGTAATGTACTTAAAGTAAAGGGGACTTAAATCGAAGAACATATTACAAGTTATCTCGAATTCAAGCTTTCGACTATCGGGCCCATTTCAGGAATAAGAATTGTGTCTATTTTTTGATTGTCTAAACTAGCTGTCTTTGAAATAATTAGTATTAAGCAAACTTGCAGAGAAGTTGCAGAACATTCTGTTATATATGAATTAATCCTGAAATAAATAGATAGGAGTGTGTAATAAATGAATAGAGTAAATGTAGCATATGCTTTTATTTATAAAGAGGATGAGAATAAAATCCTTATGGTTAATAATAAGGGTGGAGGTTGGTCTCTTCCTGGCGGTGCAGTGGAACAAGGGGAAACTTTAGAACAAGCAGTTGTTCGAGAGGTTAAGGAAGAAACAAGTTTAACAATTGAAGCTGCTGAGGTTATAGCTGTCAATGAAGCGTTTTTTAAAGAAAAGGGACATCACGCTTTATTTATAACATTTAAAGCAAAAGTCATCGAGGGAGAAATTTCAATTATAGATAGAGACGAAATTTCAGAAATTGAGTGGGTAGACATACAAAGGGCTAATGAATTAATGCCTTATCATCCTTATGGAGTGGATAGCTTACTAAAAGCCTCTTCTCCTTATACATTTCAAGGTTAATAAACCCTCCGGTTCTTCAACTATATGGCGCTTGAACAGAGTAAAAACTCCCAATTTCTCACAATTATAATATGCTGAGGAATAGGGAGTTTTAATATTGAAACCACCTTAATGTCATATATCTTTTTTTCTTAGCTACATCCAAACTCAATCAACAAAATATGGTATTATTTAACTGTTGTGGTATTGTATATATAAGGTTGTGTAAGGAGGGAAATGAATGAAAAAGTATCTTGGATGGGTATCTTTAGGTCTAATAATTATAACTTCTACATTTTTATTACTTTTTCGTGGAAATGAAAATATTAGTGGACAACTTGGAATTAACATTCTCCTCATTGGATTCTCACTTGCGATAATCACAGCTTTTTTGAGCACAAAGGGCGTACCTAAAAGGCTAGCTTTTATAATATTAGGATTATTATTCGCTGGGTTTGTATATGGGGTTCTTATAATGGTAGTATAGGTTGGGCTGAAACCAATAAACTAGCTAAAAAAAGGGGGTACGAGGTACTCCTTTTTATTGTGCTGATCTTCCGCAATATGGCGCAAATCTGAAATAAATTAGATAAACGTCTTTTTCTTTTGAGTACCATATGCTTTGAAAAAGGATTGCCTAAGAACTGAACATTTGAAATAATTGGTCTTAAGTTAATTGGCAGAAGAGTTTAAGAAATTTAGATAGGAATTTCTCAAAAGGGTGGTAGTTTTTATGAATATAGATGATTATGCCTGGAATAAACATGAGCAAAAATTAAAAGAAATGCAAAGAGAATTTACATATAGTAAGCCAAAAATAAAAATCGTGGATAACACAGAAATAAGGAATAGGATTGAAAAAGCCCTTGAAGAATTGTCACAAAAAAGTCTAGCACAATGGGCCTTAAAAGTTGCTAATAAACACTTAATTCACCTAGATAATCAGTTGAAGAATGATGAGCGCATTAAATTAGGGATAGAAAGTCTTGAAAAACGTATAGAAGGGAGTATAAGAGCATATGATTTGCGAAAAGTAGGATTTATCGTAAATGAATTAGCTAAGGAGTCTATAACAGAAGCAAGTAAATTCGCTGCACGTTCATTTGCCCAAGCAATTGCAACAGGACATATGAGAGGACATGCTTTAGTTTGTAGTGACTACGCAGTTAAGCTGATAAATTCTTTATCAGATAACTCACTAGATACCGCAACAAAAGAGAGGCAAAGACAATTAAAAATATTAAATGAGTTGATTTTAGATGACGAATGATCTAAACCAGAACTTTAAATTTCTTAACGAGGTATGAGAGGTTGAATTATCTTCAACAATATGGCGCAAAGAATATAGTTAAGGCGATCCTGAGTACCTTAAGGATAAAGTCTATAAAATGGGCAGCCAGGTAATTTGCGAATCTTATAATACGAATATGGCGCTAAAATGTAACAAGGATTAGTGCTTTTATTTTCATAAGGTCATGTTGTTGCACAATAAATTATTTTATTTATCGTGTGAACAAGGTGCTTTATTGTAGAAAGTAATAGTAAAGTGGGTGTGGCTTAAGCTATTGATTTAAACAAGTATGTTTGGTATAGTTGTCATATTATAGAAGGGAGTGAGGGTAAACAATGACTAATTTAATGAGGATAACCTTGGGAATTAAATGTATTGCCTCTCACTCATGCGGATTAAGAAAATAATCCTCGATGAAAAGGGTATGTAAGTATATTTTCGAAAAAGAACGAAATGGGAGTCACAAGGTTAATTTATATAGCCCTGTGGCTTTTTTAATTTTTGAATGATTAATAAATATTATATAGGAATAAATACATATCATTTAATTTCCTGTTTTCCTCACATAAGTTAGTCTAATAAATTATATCTCAGTGTCGTTGGATAATTGTTGAAGAACGCCATAATTTTATGTGTAGGAGTTGATATCGTGCTTACTTTACAAAAAGTACAACCAAAGGAAGAGAATATATTACGTAACATAATGCAGTTTTACATATATGAGTTTAGTAAATATATTCCTACTATAATATTAGAACAGAATGGAACTTATAAACCTTTTAATTTAGAGAAGTATTGGGCTAATAGTAACTTTCATGCTTACTTTATAAAATTAGAAGATGAATTTATTGGATTTACTCTTGTTGAAAGCTCAACTGAGTCGAGCCCCAACACAATTCAGGAATTCTTTATTATGGCTAAATATAGTGGTAATGGCTACGGGAAAAAAATTGCGAAAAAAGTACTTACCATGTTTCCAGGTGATTGGATGATTACTCAAATAGAAAAAAACAAGCGTGCTCGTTCTTTTTGGAAGGGAATGATTAACGAAATTTGTAAGGGTGAATTTAGAGAGCGTTTTGAAGACGGAAAATACATTCAAGAATTTGAGACAGGGGGCGAGTTCAAGGTTTCAAACCATAGGCTAGAGAAAATATTAGACTGATTTTGATGTAAAAATTCACAGTAAAAATATATTTGAAAAGAGGCATTTTAATGATACATGAAGCAGATATCAGTATAAGAAAAAAGTTGTTACCTATGTTTAAAGAAATAGATAGTACTGTGGTTCTTTCGTGTCTCCAAGGTCATATGGGAACTGCTTGGGTTGATGACCTTGAGAACCCGACTACTGCACAAATTATGGTGGGTATTTTTGTATACTATGCTGGCAACCCATATTCGAAGGGTGCTGAGGAGTTACTCCACAACCTTCCTGAACATATCTATGTGATCGTAAATAATGACGAATGGAAAAATCGCATAGAGACTGTTCATAAAGGAGTTTTGGATAAATTTCAACGATATAAATTCAAAAAAAACCCTGAAGATCTAAACCAAAGTCACATACATGCTATTTTATCAACATTACCAAAAGGATATAAACTACAAAAAATAGATTCAACATTAGCCAAAGAACCGTCCCTACATGATATTTCAGAGGATTTTACAAGTCAGTTTGATTCAATAGATGGTTTTATAAATAGAGGTATAGGGTATGCAATTTTATATGATGGACAAGTTGTATGTGGAGCATCATCATATAGTATTTATGATCATGGAATTGAGATTGAAGTTGCTACACATCCATTGCATAGAAGAAAAGGCTTAGCATCAATAGCAGCATCTGCATTGATTTTAGATTGTCTTGACGAGGGGTTGTATCCTAGTTGGGATGCAGCTAACATTGAATCTGCTCATTTAGCACAAAAACTTGGTTACATTTTGGAAGAGTCTTATGATACGTATTATATTAATTATAAAAAATAAGCTTGTAGATATAGATTAAATATTAGCCTGATAATAATCCGATTATTCCACAATCTGGCGCACTTATTTAACAGTGCGTTTTTTTTTGTATTGGGCCATATTCTAGAACAATGCCTTTAAAGAAAATTGGATTTGTAGGTTAAAATATAGAAGAGCTTGTGAAATTCTGCGCTAAAAGTAACGGCAGATTAATTAATAGATTCAATACCATAGAAAAAGAAAGAAAATATAAATTTGACTACTCAAAAGTTGATAATTTGAAGAGATATTTAGCTGGTATTCACTA
>NZ_JAEUFG010000067.1 GCF_018588585.1 Bacillus sp. SM2101 | reverse complement strand
GTACTTATTCGACATAAAGAGCCAATATCTTTTGGATAAGAGTAGAAATCCCATAATTGTTAGACAGACTCACGTACACCTCTCAATGTATACGGCTCTCCACCTATCAATCTAACTTTCCTGCATGGAGTTTCTTATGGCATGGAACGCACATTGCTAATGTTTTTCTTTTCCTTGCAATCATGATCTGTTCCCATCTTTTTTTTCCTTTTAGGTCTTTAACCTTTTTGACATGATGAATTTCGATAGGAACATTTTCCTTTCCACACCATTCACATTTATTAGCTAACAAACGCTTTATAAGGCTATTTCTCGAAGAGTAGATTAATGTGTTTGGTAATTCGTCCACTTTTGTATTAAGTGGGGTTACAGATTTATAAAAACCTTTATTATAGAACTCCCTACATCTAGTGCCTTTTTTTGTTTCATACGCTATTACGAAAACTCCGTTTTCGTAGTATTTATCAATAACTTTTGGAACACTGGTTTTGTATTTATTTCCAAAGGTTTTAAACATACTGTATTTCATAATGTGTAAAAACCTGTGTAGGTTACTTACATTGTCTGCTAATTTGTAGTAATTATATAAACCAGTTACTTCGCTGTTATAGACACTTAGTATTTCCAAGTCATCTAGATGGGCAAGATAGGTTCTATGAGTAGATTGCCATTTTCCATTTTCGTCGATTTTTAGTGCTTTCATTTCTAAAAGTTTCTTTATCCACTTTTCAGTAGGCATTAATAGAAAACATTTCCCTTTTACACTTCTCTTTGGATGATTGCTTTTCCATTCCCTGTTTCTTTGGAATGATTTATCTTGTGAGATTTTGATGTCGTAACCAAGGAATCTAGCTTTTTTTGTGTTATGTGTAATTAGTGTCTTTTCTTGCGATAACTCTAGACTTAGATTCTCTTTAAGAAAGACCGTGAGGTCTGCTTTCACCTTTTCCGCATCTTTCTTGTTACCATTAATGCTGATGATGAAGTCATCTGCGTATCTCACATAATTAATTCTACGGTAGTTAGCGTCCATTGGATTTGTTCTATCATGCTTACCAAGTTCTTTGTACAATGCTTTTGTTATGGTCAGATAATCTTTTCTCTTTTTGTCTGTGAGATTAGATTTATCCAATACTTTCCTTATGGTGTAAATTCTCTTGTAGATTCTGAAATACTGTGGATTCTTTGTTCTTTTAACACCCTTGTCAAATTCTTCTTTATACCTGTTCATAAATTCATCCAACTCATTAAGATAAATGTTAGACAGTATAGGGCTGATTATTCCTCCTTGAGGCGTGCCACTGAACGATTTATGGAATTTCCAGTCCTCAAGATAACCTGCCTTGAGAAATTTCCATATTAAATTTATTACTTTCTCGTCCTTTATCGTTTTTCTTAGAATACTGATAAGAGTGTGGTGATGAATGTTGTCAAAGAATCCCTTTATATCCCCTTCAACAAACCACTTCGTTCCATTAAAAATTGCCTTTGTTTGTAATAATGCTGAATGACAACTCTTTTTTGGTCTAAATCCATGAGATTTATCGGAAAACCTTGGTTCGTATATGGCTTCAAGAATGTCTCTAAGCACTTCTTGTACAAGTTTATCGTCACTAGAAGGAATACCTAACGGTCTTTTCCCACCATTACTCTTAGGAATGTAAGTTCTTTTAGCTGGATTCGGCTTAAAGGATTGAGTTTTGATTGAATCAATTATCTTATCAATTCTTTCTAGACTCATTCCATCTACGGTTTTCCCATCCGTACCTGAAGTCATGTTTCCCTCGTTAGCGTAGATTTTTTGGTACGCTTTGAGGTAAAACTCTCGATTGTATAAATTTCTGTATAAGCGTTTAAATGTGTATGTTTGCTCTCTTGATTTTTTTGTTAGATTATTTAACACTACTGTTGGATTTCTCATAGTGCCTCACGCACCTTCCCAAGTTGAAGTTAAAATAGATAGGCTGTCCCCCTTCGCCATGTACTAGGCTTTCCCTAGCTCGGACTACTACGAGGACTCCGTTACCGTATCGAGTATTCAAACGCAAATTGTTATAGCCCGTACGGGCATCCCGACTTAGGTAATCCCCATTTAGATGGAAAAAGATGGCATACTGTATTATCGGATGTGATTTTCGCTCTTTTCTCACTGATAGTGGATGGTAGGGAAATATCCAAATCTTTCTTGTGCTAAGCCTCATCACAAGCTCATTCCCCTTATAGCAGTTAGCTACCTTACGCTATACGCAGTAATTTTCGCCCTTGAGCTGTCATTCAAGCAGTTTAGCTTTCATCCTTATTACAGCTTTTCGCCTTGCCATTCAGTCGTAACGTGGTAACTCGTTAACTTATGGCTTTCCCAACATGCTACACTCCCCGTCTGGTTTCCCTTTCGGATAAGTTGGGTGGCGATAGGTTTTAGTTTTGGATTTGACCTACATTAATGCTATATAATGAATCTTTATCCACCCTTATGGGCGCACAACATAATTACTCTTGTGTTTAATAAAATATATTTCACACCAATTCTAATTTCGAATTAACCAAACAATTTACTCATATCTTTGAAATAACAACTACTTTGAAGAGGTGGATTTGGTTTGTCTACTACTGTGATTGATGTAAAAACTCATAGTATAATTGCCACTTTACCTATGGCAGAAGCTTCATTTAAACAGTCAATCTTTACTCCTAATGGAAAAATCGCTTATGTTATTAATCAAATTCTCGGTAATATTTCAGTCATCGACGTCAAAACTCATATTCTAATAAATACTATTCAAGTTGGTCTTGGCCCATTTGATCTTTCTTTCACCCCAGATGGAAAAATTGCTTATGTTACTAATTTTGGCGATAATCCTGGTACCGTCTCTGTTATTGATGTCAAAACTCATAGCATAATAGGGACGGTACAGGTTGGTCTTAGGCTTTCTGGTGTAGCTTTTACACCTGATGGAAAACTGGCTTATGTGGTTAATAATCTACAGAATGGCGCACTTTCAGTTATTGATGTCAAAACTCATACTCCCATTGGAATGATTCCTACTGGAGCATTCCCATTTAATATCGCCTTCACACTTGATGGAAAAATTGCTTATGTTACTAATTTCTTCGATAACCCTGGTACCGTCTCCGTTATTGATGTCAAAACTCATAGCCTGATAACGAGAATTCTCGTGGGGGACAGCCCGGACGCTTTTTCATTTACACCTGATGGAAAAATTGCTTATATAGCAAATAATGATTCAGTTTCAGTCATAGACGTAAAAACTCATAACGTGATTTCTACTGTTCTAGTCGGTGGCGGTAATCTATTTGATATAGTCTTCACGCCAAATGGAAAACTAGCTTATGTTATTAATAATGTCAGTAATGGTTCAGTTTTAGTTATTGATGTCAAAACTCACAGTATTGTTGCAACTATTGCAATTGGAAACATTTCAAGTGCTGTAGACTTCACCCCAGATGGAAAAATTGCTTATGTTACTAATGGTGTTAATAATGGCTCAGTTTCAGTTATTGATGTCAAAACTCACAGCATTGTTGCAACTATTGCAGTCAGGGACCTTCCAAGAGTTGTAGAATTCACCCCAGATGGAAAAATTGCTTACATAATTAGTAGTTGATTACACTATTCCTATTTTTGAGTAGTATTTAAAGCCCCCTAGAGAATATTAGGCATTACATATGATCCCCCTAAAGGTGAATTTATAGGGCATATTATAAACGTTATAGATACAACTATTGACATACAAATTTTCGTACTGAAGATTATTGTTATTTGTCGTTAGTTTTTAAGTAACCACAATAATTCTTGAGTTTCCTAAAATCTTCATTATCTTTAATGGTAATCAGTCTAAATTCCAATTTTAATTATTGTTCAACAACTCTCCTCATATTATGGTAATAATAATAATTTTGAAGAGGTGATTTGGTGGCTACTGTTGTTATTGATGTGAGCACTCATAGAGTTATCGTTACTTTGTTACCAGCAGGCATTTCAAGTGTTTCTGTCACGCCAGATGGTAAGCTGGCTTATGTTACAAATCTTGATGATGATATTGTATCAGTTATTGATGTGAAAACTCTTAAAGTGGTTGCTACTATTCTGATTGAGCAAGGTCCAATTGATGTCGCCTTCACACCTGATGGAAAACTCGCTTACGTGATTAATAGTGACTCTGAACAAGGTAATACTGTTACAGTCATCGATGTGAAAACTCATAGCATCATTGCTACTATTATGGTTGGCCTCA
>NZ_JAEUFG010000066.1 GCF_018588585.1 Bacillus sp. SM2101 | reverse complement strand
GGGACTTATTTTAGGATTAGCAATTTTATCCGTACTTGGTTTTACAATCTTTAAAATCATTACTGGTAAAGAAGTTGAATTTAATGAATTCTTGGCGTTTAGTAGTTTATTTATGATGTTTTTTTCTGCTATTACGTGGGGAGGAGAAAAAGATGGAATTTTACAAAATGAAGAATTAGGAAGAAAGATTACCGAGCAAAGTTCAAAAATTAGCTATTATATTTTAGTAGTAATTATAATGATCTTCGTCTTCTTAGGCTATTCTTTAAACGGTACATATATCTTCTTTATCTTAGGGATTATGGTATGGCTATTGTTTTGTTACCGTTAGTAGATTTTTAGTTTCACGAAAGTATCAGTAATTGAATAAAGGATAACATTCTGTAGAAGGGATTAAATTAGAGGCTATAGATGAGGTATCAGATATTTATAAACGTATTACAGGTTTAAACTCGTTAAGAAATAAATAAAAGTGCTAAAAAACTGATTAGTGTTTAAGTATTGAGCATAAATGTACTTAAACAAACGGAATGCTTTTTTTAGACTGTTATTATTCTCTTTTAAGACTATTTCATTTTATTATTCAGCAATCTGGCGCAAATCTTAAAGATAAGCGTCTTTTTTATTTAGGGCGATACTCTCTAAAAAGGATTGCCTGAAAGATGAACATTTGAAATAATTGGTATTAAGTTAAGGATAGAGGTTATTTACTCAAAGAGGAGGACCTTATGGAAACAAAGGAAAAGGACTTGTATTTTATCAATGAAACTGAAGGATATAGTTCTGAGATTGGAAAGTTAGTTTCGATGATGGAATACACAAGATATACCACATTAAAGGAAATAAAAGAACTATCATTGGAGGAGCTTGATTATCACTTCGATAATAAAAGTAATTCTATTGGTATGCTCCTTTATCATTTGGCAAGTTTAGAAAAAGCGTTTCAAATAATGACGTTTGAAGATAGAGAATTAACAGATAAAGAATGGGAAGAACTTAGTGTGGGTATTACTCTTAGTGATGATGCAAAAAGAGAAATAAAAGGGAAAGACATAAGCTTTTATGTAAATATGTTGTCTAAAACAAGAGAAAAGACATTATATTACTTCGCAAAATACACAGATGAATGGTTAGATAAAGTTACACCTTTTGGTTGGGATTATCCTGCAAATAATTATTTTAAATGGTTCCATGTTTTTGAGGATGAACTTAACCATCGAGGACAAATCAGGATGATTATCAAAAGGTTAAATGATTAAGAAATCGGGACTTTACTCAAAGATAAATTTATAAGTTGTTATATCCAATTTTTAATTTAAGTCTTCAACCATATGGCGCAAGAATATAGTTAAGGCGATCCTGAGTACCTTAAGGATAAGTCTATTAAGAATGGGCACCAGGTAATTTGCGAATCTTATAATACGAAATGGCGCATATCTGAAAATAGGGATATGTGTTTATTCATTTTAGAGTTATTATTTAGGACAACCATTTAAAGAAAGTTAGAAGGTATGTTAGAGTTATTAGTTGATTATGAGGATTAGATTAAAAATAATGAATCACTAATATTAGCAATATTTATCAAAAAAATCTTCTCTACATTCAGTATGATTATTTTTGAGGTGAGTAAGTTGTATTACAGTGAAGTAACGCAAAGGGTAATCTCATATATTGAAAGCAATTTGACGGAAGAAATTCAACTTGATACTTTCCCATCTGTTATTGGTTATTCGAAATATCATTTGCTACGTATTTTTAAGCAAGAAACGGGTAAGTCCATAGGTGAATATATACGTCAACGTCGATTAGCGATGGCTTCAACGCTTCTTTTCCATACCGATGAATCAATATTAACGATTGCATTTCTATTCCATTTTCAATCTCAAGAGGCGTTTACAAGAGCATTTAAAGAAGTGTACGCTTTGCCACCTGGGAGATATCGAAAACTAATGAAAGCTGTACAAATGATAGAGGAGGATGAAAAAATGACAACAAGTAAACAAATCAAAGGCTGGGGCTTAAGTGGCTCTAACCCCGAACTTTATGAATTAGTGGTAGACTCAAATGTGTTTCATACAGGAACAAAATCGGGACTACTTTACTCGAAAGGTGAAGTAAACAAGCAACAATTTGCTACCATGATGCAAGGGTTCCAAGCGCACGACTACAAAGGGAAGCGATTAAAATTTTCATGTTTCTTAAAAACAGAAAACGTGGAAAAATGCGGTGCTTGGCTTCGAATTGATAATGCCAGTGGGGATGCCATTCAATTTGATAATATGGATAATCGTTCTATTCAAGGAACAACAGATTGGAATCACTATTCAATTGTGTTAGATGTTCTGGAAGAAAGTGCTTCTATCCATTTTGGGGTATTACTAAATGGAAAGGGTAAAGTTTGGGCGGATGGTTTCCGTTTTGAAGAAGTGACTGAAAAAATACCTACGACCAATATGATTTCGGTCGAACAGCTTCCAAAACAACCTAATAATTTAGATTTTAGTCAGGATTAACAGATGTTTCTGCTTTTCGATTTTCTAGTTGACTTACTTATTGGCTTATATATGTCACTGGGCTTTGGAACTAATGAATATAAAATCAATGTTAAAATTGAAAAAATGGCAAAGGATTACCCTGAGGTTTTGGATTATTATCAAAAATACCAAACATTATTTGAAAAGGATAAAGAATTGAGTGATGCTTTAATACATCTAAATCTCAAAGATCCTGAGGATACAAAAGATGTTGTAAAACTTATCTACATAAAAGTAAGCCGTTTTGAATTAGCATAGATATAAATAATCAGGGGACTATTGGTGAAAGAAGAAGTAATTACTATTAAGGATGAGATCATATTTAGATCTTCCACAATATGGCGCAAGAATATAGTTAATGCGATCTTGATTACCTTAAGGATAAAATCTATTAAGAATGAGCAGACAGGAAATTTGCTGATCTTATAATACGATCTGGTACTGTTATGAAATAAACAAAACTCTAACAACTTTGATATTATTTATCACAGCATAATGAAGTTTACTACTTAATTGAAACAACTATTGTTAACCTCGTCTTAAAATTAGGGCGGGGTTAAACGTACTTGAAGTCTAAGAATGATATACTTAATTAGGGTAGAGGAGGGATATTAATGCGTCTAATTTATAGTATTTTAAGGGAGATTAACCAGTCCAATACTCCAAAGGCAACAGATTATAAGATGAAAGATTATGAATTCAGAAAAATAATTTACTATATTAAAGAACATAATTACATAAAAGGAGAAATAATAACTTTTACTGATATTTTATTAGGTGGAGCAAAAGTAACTGAAGATGGGTTGGATTATTTAACGAACTATAAAAAATATGAGGATGTATATCCGACGAATGAGGATTTACCTTATTGGGTAAGGCAAGAATAGGAGTGGATTTTTTGTATGAATAAATATGATTACAACGAATGGAAAAACATTCTACGAAGTCATCACTTTAAATGTCAGAAAAAAAACCTTCAATGTGGACTAGAAATACAACCAGCTGCAACTGAAAAGGAAATAGAATTAGTAGAGGAAGAACTAAACATTTCATTTCCAGAAGACTTTCGTCAGGTGTTGCTAAACTTTACAAAAAGCCTCCATTTCTATTGGTTTTTGAAAAATGACGAGTTTAAGGTATTCCAAAACTCTAACTTTTCGGATAGTACATTTTTTAATATGGGCGACATAGAGCAAGGTGTTATTGATTGTGGCGGCATACTTGATAATCCACTTTGGTCTTTAGATAATTTAATAAGGTACGATACTGAGAGAGAAATGTATGAGTTTTTAGATGATGATGGAACATTTATTAAAAAACACTGGGAAAACAAAAACACTCTTATTTTTACATCATTTGGTAATGGTGGATACTTAGGGATTGACCTAAAATACAACAAAGGTGAAGTTATATATCTGACCACTAGTTATCATATGCACGGTTTAAGGCTAGGCGAAAATTTTTCATCTTTCTTTGAAAACTGGATAAATCTTTCTTGTGCTGGTCACTGGGGGGAAGATTTTTATTTATTTAGCTCAGAAAAAACCCCTTATTTAAGCATGAATTCATTCAATGGTATTGAATTAAAAAGTGGATTAAATAAGTTAATGTAATTTATATAGAAAGTTATGATTCAACAATACAATGTGGGTATTAGTTACTCCCTTTGCGTTGAGCTGATCTTCCACAATATGGCGCAAGAAGGTAGTAAAGGCTATCTGGACTTCCTTAAGGATAGTTTACCTATTAAGGA
>NZ_JAEUFG010000065.1 GCF_018588585.1 Bacillus sp. SM2101 | reverse complement strand
TTAATAGTGCAAGCACGGTTCTGTGAGGGGATGGAGTACAATTTACCGTAAGGTAAAAAGACTCCATTCTACTCGACTTCTCTAAGGGATGCGCCTATATTTATGATTTGGTCCAGTATGTGGAATAACAAGTTTTTTGGATTTATTTATTTTTTTTGAATTCATAGCTGTAAACATTTCAGTAGATACAATAACCAATAGGTTTCTAACGAAAAATTCAAGCCTTGTCAAAAGGACTTTTTATTATGGAAAGCAGCTATAACATGGAGAAGTTAACTGTAATTGTAAAGATGGTTGCAACATCAATAAGAGCTTCATTGGGCTTCCTTGTAGGAAATTGGTCAATATTTACTATTATCCTATTGTTACTTGTGATTATTGACTATGTTAGTGGGTCGATAATTAAGGGTAAATATATATAATACTATATCTTTGTTTAATTCTGGATTAGATAATATATTGGGAATGAGCATTGTGTGAAAATTTCATTGTCAGGGGTAGTTAGCAAAATAAAAAGGACTGTGTATGCAGCCCTTTTATTGCCCATATTCTATTCTAATTCAACACCATATTTGTCTGCTAAATCTTGCATATCATAAAGTGCATCTCTATCTAATTCACGAGCTTCTGCTAATAGAGTATTTGCAGATGTAATTTTTGAAGTATCTCCAGTTTCTACTGCAGCGACTAATTCTGTCATGCCTTGTAAGCCTTTCGCTATCATTTTAATAAATTTCTCATGAAGATCCCTAAACTCTTTATCAGGTATAATACTCTCTAATTCATCCTGAATGGATGTTCCAACAGGAAGAATTTCACTGTAAAGTATTTCTGCAAATTCTTCATCTGTTATTTCGTAGTTTGCGGAGCTAGTACGAAGAACCTCATATACTTCTGCTAGTGCAGCATGTTCTACAAGAATCGGACCTACCTCCAATAAATAATTTTCAAATGCTTCTTTTAATCCATCATCTGTTGCTTCAACTTCTTCAACTACTTCTTTCTCTTCCTTCTTTTCTGCTTCTGCTTCGTTTTCAGTTTTAACCTCTGTTTTCTGTGACTCTTCTTTTTGGGTGGCAGTTGTATCATCACTGCCACAAGCTGAAAGTAATAAAGTTAATACAGTAAGAATGGAAAATAAGAACGCCCTTTTCACACTTATACCCCCCTTAAATTTTCAGAACTTTATAGCAAGTCCCACTATAGACATTAATATATATGTAAAATTTTCTATTATAGAATCATTTAGCAATTGAAATTTCTTATATGCAGGAGGAGTGATATTTACCACCTCATTGTAAACACAACGGAAATTATGATTATTTACAAAAAATAACAGAATTTGTTATTTTTTAGTAGTAGTTATAAAGTGTATTAGTCTATTGATTCTATAATTACGAACAAATTAGGGATTAACTTGATAAGAGAGGAGGTTCATATTATGTTTAATAGATTTAAAAAAAATAAGTATATATTGTAGTTGAAAAGCACTTCCAAAATGGGTATGAAATAGAAATTAAACAAAATCAAGAAAGGGATAAATAATCAGACGCTTTAAACACAAGTTGAGTTTTGTTACTAATTAAATGTTATTCAACAAATGTTATTCAACAATATGGCGCTCATCTGTAATAAAGAATAGCGTCTTTTCTATATATTAATATTTACTTCAAATAAGCCGTTTCAGTATAATTAGACTGGTAAATTAATGAATGTTAAATATAGAGATGAAATATAAGGAAAACAAGGGTATACAAAGAAATGGGGTCAACATTATTGAATAAAAAACTATATCAATTCTTATTTCTAATGTCTTTATTCGTAATTATTTTACTTGTTTTCGTTAATCAATCTCCAAAGAAAATTAATTCTTATTATTTTACTTTATCGGGAGATAGTGAAAACTGGGAAGTAAGGAATTATAAGATTGCAATACTCCCTGATAAACATATGACTGGGAGTACAGAACTAAAATTTAAATCTAAAGATGGGTTGAAAACAAATTTCTATGATTTTAGTGTTTATACGGCTATTAGCAAAGAAATAGAGGGCAGTACAGGTAAGAAAATAGTAGTAGAAGAAGAAACGATATATTCGCAATCTCAAGGTGGCTTCATACCAACAATAAACGAGATATTAATAGAAAAATATGAAAGTACATCTCCATTAATATATAAAGGAACTCCAATAACGATTGCAAATATTGAGGAAATATATGCAGAAGTGCTATGGGAAGACGAATCAGGGCAAATAATTAAGGAAAAAATATCATTATATCGATGAAAAAAATAAGTATCGGAATGAGATAATTTGTGAATAGATACATATATACTATCAGATGTTTTTCAACAATATTGATCTTAAACAATCTGGCGCAAGAATATAGTTAAGGCTATCCCGACTTCCAAAGGATAAAACTTATTAAAGGATGGTCAGTCAGGTAACTTGCTGACCTTATAATACGATATGGCGCTATTTGTAAATAAGATAAGGATTTTCAGGATTAAAATTTATATAAATGAACGAAGAAAAAAGGGAGAAATAAATGTGAAACAGATAGAAGCAATTTTTTTAGATAGAGATGGAACAATTGGTGGTGACGATACTGTCCATTATCCTGGAGACTTTGAACTTTATCCTACTATAGACTTGCAAATTAATAGATTAAGAAAAGATAATATAAAAATACTTTCTTTTACAAATCAACCAGGGATATCAAGAGGATTAGCCAAAGCAGAAGACTTTATAGAGGAATTAAAAGGGTTTGGCTTTGAGGATGTATATATATGTCCACATAGTCATAATGAAGGATGCTCTTGTAGAAAGCCCAATACGGGAATGTTAACCGAAGCTCAACAAAAACATGATTTAACTCTCGAAAACTGCGTCGTTATCGGTGACCGTTGGAGTGATATTGTTGCAGCGTCAAAAGTAGGGAGCATTAAAATTTTGGTTAGGACTGGGGCTGGTGAGTCTTCACTTAATGAACACTTCGATAAATTAAGAGACATTAACATAGACTATATAGCTAATCATCTTCAGGATGCTATAAATTGGTTATATAACAATTTTATTTTAGGAAACAATGCTTAATATTTATTCCATTGTATGGCGCAAATCTGAAACAGATAAGCGTCATTTTTCACTTTGGTGAAATATTCACTAAAAAAGGATTGTCTAAGTATTGAACATTTGAAATAATTAGTTTTAAGTTAAAGGGCAGGAATGTTTAATAAGGTTTGAATAGCTACTTCAACTTATTAGAGGAAAATCTTTACCAAAATAGAATATGCTTTAGAAACAAATTACTATGAATTAGGTGATCTTTTGAAAAAGGAAATAGCAAAAAAGATACATATTATAGGCTCTGTTGGAAGTGGTAAAACAACCTTGGCAAAAGAATTATCTTCAAAGTTAGAAATACCTTATTACGAATTAGATAATGTGGTTTGGATAAGGAATAAGTCTGGCGATATAAGAAGAACCGAACAAGAAAGAGAAGAATATCTAAATAGTATAATACAATCAGAAAGTTGGATCATTGAAGGAGTACATAATGAAGATTGGGTAAGTAATTGTTTTCATAGTGCTGACTTGATTATTTTTTTAGACACCAAATATTCAATAAGAACATACAGAATAATAAAGAGGTTTATAAAACAAAGACTTCGATTAGAAAAATCAGATTACAAACCAACATTAGAAATATTTTTTAAAATGTTTAAATGGAACCGATACTTTGAAGAGATAGGAAAAGTTAATTTTTTTAATAAGTGTGCTATACATAAAGATAAGATAGAGATTTTTACTAATACAAATCATATTAAACAATATTTCAACTAAAGGGTCCAATTCTACGAAAAAACCTTGCATTCTTAAATAATTGAAGTTAAAAATAGTTAAATTCATAGTGGTTAAATTGTAATGAAGAATGTACTTTAGTGTATAGATAGGAGAGGTTAAAGTGAAATACTCTATAAAGATTAACCTTCCAATATCTAGAGAAGAGGTACCAGATTTAAGAGAGATTATCGGATGGGATAGGCGAGATACTGACTATCCAACATTATTTAAACGTTGTAATTTCTGGGCTGGTGTTCGTGATAAAAAAGATATACTTATTGCTTTTGGATATGTTTCAGGTATGGGGTTACAACATGGGTATATGGAAGATATACTCGTACATCCCTCATATCAAAGCCAAGGTATTGGTGTTGATCTAGTGAGAGAATTACTGAGAGAATCAGAACGGTTTGGATTAGAAATTGTTACTTTAACATACGACAACAGGCATGCAAACTTTTATCAAACGTGTGGGTTTACCCATTGTTCAGGTGGAGTTTGGAAAAGGAATTAGATATATAATATCTTCAACAATATGGCGCAAGAATATAGTTAAGGCGATCCTGAGTACCTTAAGGATAAGTCTATTAAGAATGGGCACCAGGTAATTTGCGAATCTTATAATACGATATGGCGCATATCTGAAACATAGATATGTGCCATTATCCATTTTAGGGCTAGATTGTAGAAGACTTGAAATCGAGATAATAACTTAAAAGAACTGAATCAGAGGCGAAAAGCTCTGTAATAGAAAAGCCCCTTTCTTTATGAATGGATGTTATGGAATAAAAAACCTTGTGGAATATAGATAATTTTGAAATAATTAGTAAGGATTTTTCAGCTTAATGGAACAGTGGTTCTCAGAAAAGTAGTATAATTTTTAATGATGATATAGGGGGATAAAATTGAGTATTGAAGAGCGGATTTATCAGTCAGCGATTGAGTTAATAGAAAAAAGGTATCCTTCTGGTTGGGGAGGAGCTGCGGCGATGTACACT
>NZ_JAEUFG010000064.1 GCF_018588585.1 Bacillus sp. SM2101 | reverse complement strand
TGGCAATAGCAGGAATAGTTTTAACAGCCGTGCCTTTTTTTCTATTCATCATTGGAGTAATAATGACTATTTTTGGTGCCTTGTTATTCACATTATAGTATTATCAAAAGACGTTTCGTTAGATTAGATTCATAGTTGTTCCCACTTTGCTGCCACTAGAATTCGTGGCACTTTTTCTTTTTTTAGCAACAAAAAAAAGGACTGAGTTCAGCCCCTTAGTAACCTCAATAATCATTGTGTTTAGTAAACTACTATTATTTTGGTGCATCCATCCCCATAAGCGCCCATTCTTCTTTAGAAGGGCCGTAAATACCTGGAACACTTAGCCCTGCTTGCCTCATAAGAATAGTAATTTGTCCTCGGTGATGCGTCTGATGCTGATTCAAAAATAATAAAAGCGACCCCTTAGGCATCTTTTGACCAAAGAAATCAATTTGATCCAAAAGACTATCATCTGTCCATTGAGCCTTCAAAGCCTCAACAAATGCATTAGAAGATTGATCATAGCTCTCAACTATAGTATCAACAGAAGAAGGGACGTACCAATCTTCACTAGGAGCTTCAAAATACTAATAACCTTAATAGAAGTAACAGTATGCCAGGCTATACGTCCTAAAGTCCAATGCTGTGGAGCAACCTCAAAATTTAATGATTCATCATTGAGATTTTTTAGAATTTTGCTTGTTGCTTTAGCTTCGAATTCCCAGGATATAAAAAAATCATTTAATCTATGATACATTTGAAATCCTCCTTTTACAAAAAGTTCTAATTTAATCATTCTCTATTACATTATTATTTCCTTCACAAATAACTTATTTAAAACTGTTCCTAAAATGTAAAAGCTCCAATTTTTACAATACAGAAAAAACGGAGCTAAACATAATTTCTATTATGTTTCATATATCATTCTTACAATTATTAGTAGATTAGATTATTTAGTTGACATTAGAAAATTAAACTAATACAATTATATTGAATTAAAGATATTTTAATTCGAGATAATTTCTTCATTTACAATTCGTTTTTTGGAACTTCAGTATATCCTAAGCCAGAATTGTTTACCGAAAACTATATTATTATTTTAGGAGGAAATTTATATGAATAATTTAAAATCAACATTTATTGATCCAAGTGATGCAGCTTTACTTCTTATTGATCATCAGAGTGGCCTATTCCAAACAGTTAAGGATTTAGATGTACCAACCCTTAAAAGACATGTGAAAGCCCTTGTCAAATTAGCTCAAATTGCTAATATTCCGGTAATCACAACTGCTTCAGTACCAGAGGGACCGAATGGGCCACTTATCCCTGAGGTTAGCAATATTCCAAATGCAACATACGTACCACGTAATGGTGAAATTAACGCATGGGATAACCCAAATTTTGTGAAGACTGTAGAGGAAACCGGAAAGAAAACACTAATAATTGCTGGTACATGGACTAGTGTTTGTATGGCATTCCCAACATTAAGTGCTTTATCAGAAGGTTTTAAAGTGTATGATGTTATAGATGCATCAGGAACAACAAGTGATATGTCAAATGATATTACGCTAGCCCGTATGGTTCAAGCAGGGGCTGTTCCTGTTGATACAGTTTCATTCGTCTCTGAAGTTCAAAGAACTTGGAATCGTTCAGATGCAGAAGAGTTTGCTTCTATTTATGCAGAATTAGTTCCTAATTATGGTTTACTAATAGAAAGCTATGGAACAGCTTATGAAGAAGGGCAAAAGTCAAGTGAATAATTGGTTAAATTAATATGATTTACAAAGGGAGGGAGAATTCAAGTTCTCCCTTTTAGTATTGCTCATGCAAAAATTTCACTAACTAAACTAAACTAGAGTTTTATAAGTTTATAGTAACCACAATATCACTTGCGTTTCATAATTTATGAATTACCCATCACATTTATCCATATCTTCATAATAACAAACTTAAAATAGAGGTGAGTTAATTTGACGACGACTGTGATTGATGTGAAAACTCATAACGTTATTACGACGTTGCCTGTTGGAGAGCCTATTTTTATTCAGAATATCTTCACTCCCGATGGTAAGCTTGCTTATGTAGTTAATCAGGACGAAGGCACTGTCTCCGTAATTGATGTAAAAACTCATACAGTGATCTCTTCTGTTCAGGTTGGTACCTTTCCAGCTGATCTTGCTTTCACTCCGGACGGAAAAGTTGCATATGTTACTAATTCTAGCTCTAGTACTGTTTCGGTCATTGATGTAAAAACTCATAACGTTATCGCAACAATTCCTGTTGTTGTACAACCTGGATCTATTTCTATTTCACCTGATGGAAAATTAGCCTATGTAACAAACTTTGGTTTTTCAAACTCTTCCATTTCTGTCATTGACACTAAAACACATTCAGTCATAGCTACAGTGAATGTCCCTTTTTCAAATGTTAAAGGCCCTCTTCCTACTTTAACCTTTTCTCCTGATGGGAAATTGGTTTATCACAAAAATTCTTCTTCTCCTGACAGCTTCATAACTGTTGTTGATACAACAACACACTCGGTTATTACGACTATAACAGTAGGAAACCTTTCACCTGATTTAGCTTTTACTCCAGATGGAAAACTCGTTTATGTCACGGATTTCAGTTCAACTGGGACTGTCTCCGTAATTGACGTAAAAACTCATACAGTGATCTCTTCTGTGCAGATCGGGAGCTTTCCATCTAATCTCGCTTTCACTTCGGACGGAAAAGTTGCATACATAACTCATTCTAACTCAGATTTCATTTCGGTCATTGATGTAAAAACTCATATTGTGATCTCTTCTGTACAGATAGGTAGCTCCCAAAGTGTTGTGGACTTCACCCCAGACGGCAAATTGGCTTATGTCACAAATAATGAACCTCTTGGTACAGTTTCGGTTATAGATGTAAAAACTCATAGTGTAATCGCCACGATACTAGTCGGGTTCCCTTTTGGTAGTGTGGCCTTCACTCCAGATGGAAAGCTTGCGTATGTAGTTGAAACATAATGTCCATTGTGTTTAGAAAAAAATTTTAAATCTCTCTTATTAAGGAAAGGATGAAAATATAAATAAAATATGGAGGGA
Organism: Bacillus sp. SM2101; assembly: GCF_018588585.1. Classification (NCBI taxonomy): domain Bacteria; kingdom Bacillati; phylum Bacillota; class Bacilli; order Caryophanales; family Bacillaceae; genus Bacillus; species Bacillus sp. SM2101. The sequence continues at coordinate 1,910 of NZ_JAEUFG010000064.1, read as the reverse complement.
TTAATTATGAGTACAATTAAATGTCCATATTGCAATTGTAATAATTCTGTTGGTTTAGTTAGCGTTAAGGCTGATGTTTCTGAGGATAATCGTTTAATTGAAGGTAATTCTAAAATAGGTTTGTGCAATGATTGTGAATTACTTTTTAGGATACAAGATTAAATAAGGTTCTAGATTAGACATCTGCAAAAATAATCAAACGTTTACTTAACCCACCTTTAGTTAACGCACTCATCTATTGAGTGCTTTTTCACATTAATCAGTGTTTCTATAACGCTCTCAGACAAAATTATCTTTTCCTTTCCGTACTAATATATAGTTAAATGCAAAATAAAAAAACCTCCACTCCTAAGAGTAGAGGCTATGTGAGGTTATTCAATTATGCAAATGCCATGTAAATTAGATTATGTACTCCCCAACCTTTTGGTGTAGGCTAGGGAGTTCGTGATAGTCAATCGTGGTGTACTTTATATTATGCAACTGTAATTTTTCGTATACGTTATTTCAACGCACGATCAACAATAACAGTATTTAAAAATATTGCTTCATCTAGAGTGATTTCTTTCTTTCTAGCTTTTCCTACCCATTTATTGCTTTTTAAAATGTTTCGGTCATATGCGTTTTGGTAGGCTGCTTGTAAATCTTTGTATTGCCAATCCTTCAGTTCCATGTTTACTTCCTCTTGCTTTGGCTTCAATTCTGTTTCAATTGCTTTTAAAAACGCATTCCATCTATCCTCACCTAAAATCCTATGAGGACAGTATTTATTTGACCAATCTTGGTGCTTTTTAACTTTATCTATGCCCCAATTTCTTTCCTTCAGTAGTTGAGCAACGAACTTAACTGTTAATGCCTCTGCTCTTCTATAACGTTCTCCACCACTTTTTGAATAGCTTATTTCAATGCCAATTGATGAACGGTTTCCTTTACCTTTGAGGCCATCCCCACAATGCCAGGCATTACGATCTATAGGAATACCTTGGACAACTTCTTTATCATCTATCGCATAATGGAATGACACTTCGTTGTTGTTACCAATCATGTACTTTATTTCATTTTCTGCTGGAGCATCGTTATATGTGTTGTGAATAGTGATATACTCAGCATTCATTGGGTATGGGCATTTAATGTTGTATTTATTTTTAGATACTAGGTTTTGCTTTGGTTTAATTGTCATTGTTAGCCTCTCCTTTTTCTTTTAGAACAGCAATAAACTTTTCAACTGGGCCAAGATTTACACCAAGTCTCCCACCATTTTCTACAAAGCTTATAAACTCAATGATGATATAAGCAATTGTCACACCGTCTCCTAGATGTTGCGTATCCAATGCAACGTTTTCTATTAAATAAATAGCTCCAATTAAAAGAAGAATATATACCTTTTTAATAATTCCTTTTCGTCCTATATCGCTATTAAGTCCAGTTTCTTTTGATCCTGCCATCATTCCTGTAATAAAGTCAAAAGCCATTATTACAATTAATGTAGGAAAGGCCCACCCCATTGCACCTACAAGGGTTGACCAAATTGTCCCTAATAAAGTTCCTATTCCTTTATAAACATAACAATTTTATTTCCATCCATGATTTTCTCCTTTCCATTATAAAAAGCCCTTGTGACAGGGCTTGAATTTTTTAGTAAACATATTGGGTATTATGTCTACTAAAATATCTACAACTATGGATCCATAAAATAGATTAATCAAAAAAACTTGTTATTCCACAATATGGCCCTAAAATGAATAATGGTACATATCTATATTTTGATATGCACCATAACATCCAAAGTTATTAAAACTTGCTCGCACACTTATTGAACTCTACCACCTGTTAGCAAAAGATAATTTATGCTCTTATTCTATTGGTATATAGATGTCTGTCTTACTCTTCTTTTTAAAATCTTTAGGTGGCTC
>NZ_JAEUFG010000063.1 GCF_018588585.1 Bacillus sp. SM2101 | reverse complement strand
AAATTAAGCAATATATGATTTATTACAATAAATACAGATATCAATGGAATTTAAAGAAGATGACCCCTGTTCAATACAGAGATCACCTTCTTAATGTAGCCTAGGCTTTTTTTAAAATGTCCTTTACAAAGGGTACACTTTATAGATGCCACCTGGTTTTATCTTTTTTTTTACTACTAAATTCAATTAATATTTAGTATACGTAAACGAAATCCGTTCATCGCAGTTTCACCTAGCTGGTTAAGAAGTTGAAAGTTAGCAAAAGCCCCAACGACCGCTCCAACTCCAGGGACAATTTGCATCATTTTTATTAAATCAATATGGTCTCGATATTCTTGCTGAAATTTTCTCCAATCCAATTCAATGAGTTCATTTTTTTTCTCATTCCAGTTCGCAATAATCATAAATGTTTCTTTTCTATGCTTATCACTTGAGAACGCTAATTGAAATAAATATAACAAAAATAAACGCTCTTCATATTTTTTTACATCATACCCATATAATGTAGCAATTTCAAACAATAACTTCATTTTAATAGACAGTAATAAAGGGAAATCAGCAAGACCTAGCAATATCCCTCCCATGCCGGTTCCAGCCCCTTCAACTGCTGCTGTACGTTTATAGGACTTAATTTTTTCTTTAATTAACAAATCTTTTTCTTGTAACGTAAGATGAGACACCTCATGACCTTTCGTTGTAAAATCTGAACCAACAAGCGTTCCTTTGACAAGTTTTTTTATACTTTCTGTAATCATTTCATGAGCTTGCTCAGGGATCATTTGATTTACTTTGTACTGGGCTTTTTTTGTCACCCTAGTGAAAATTGGTGGTCGCTGTAACATTTTTTTACGCCATTGAATTAGCTCATTTAACACTTTACGCTCATATGTGTTCATTCATCATACTCCTCTGAACCTAGACGTATTTATAACTTTTTCAGCCTACTTTTAACATAAAGATTTATAAACACATAACTAAAAACTATCCCACAAACGAAAGCTAAAAATGCAATAAATACTTTACCTATAAATAGTATGACGATAGCAAATATACTAGCTTGTATAATTAACAATATATGTAGCAGTTGTAAGAATGCTTTTTCCCTCACCGCTTTTTGAATCGGATACAAGCCAAGCCAAATTTTCATTGAAAAATGTCGCCATAAGGTCATAAGTTGAAAACCGGTAAGATATAAAAATAAAACAACAATGACGAGCATTCCATAGCTTAAAGGCAACATTACAAGTAAAAGAATCCCTATAATAAGTAATCGGATAAATAAACCAAAATAATCACTTGATCGTAAAAAAGCCCTCGCGAATAAGTGAGTAAAAGTAGCATCTTGTGAAAAAGGTAACCTCTTCAATGTCCAATCTAGCCACTTTCGTCTCTTAACTTGTATTTTCAATTGAGGAACGTCTGTGAACAAATTAGCAATGCGGTAAAACGTCATCATCCTTTTCGATTCTAGTTCAATTAAGTGATCCCATTTCAATCGTTTAGAAGATGTTAGCTTTCTAAAATAAAAGTAAAGGCCAAACATAATAACAATGATTAAAACAGGATAAAGGTAGTTGGCTTTAATAATGACAAAATAGACAAAGGAAAAAGAAATGAGAAAACGAATGATAAAATCAACAATGTGAACTTCTTTTTCAACAAAATATTGTACTGCCCACTCTATTAACATATTCCAAACCTTTAATATTAACAATAGCACTAGTAATAAAAGGAGGCTTGTCGCTCCTCTTCCAGACATCGTTAAATATAGAGGTGCAAGACCTGCTACGACCAAAATAACAATGTAGCTTTGTAAGGTAAAGCTGTACAAAAATGACCGATAAAAATATGTCGACATCTTTGTTTCCATTGGTAATAAGAATACAATGTCTGCTTGCTTTAAAAAAGTTTGTATTGGGCTTTTCGTGATTACTACAGCTAATATAATTGACATGACTATCGCATACGGAAAATGGGGTGATAGTGTCTCAAGCCACTGCTGGTAATAATAAGCACCTGCCCCAATGCTAAAAATTAAAACAAATGCTAAATGTTGATTAAATATATAACGGAGGTATCTGCCCGTTTCTTTTCTATGTTGTGCAAATCGCTGATTCCAAATCTTTTTTGCCTCATTCATCTGACTCTGCTTCCTTTGTCAATTGGATATAAAGATCATCAAGTGTAGCTTCTGGAGCTTGAAATTCTTTCCGCAACTCATTCAAGGTCCCTTTCGCTCGTACTTTACCATTATGTAAAATAACAAATGAATCACAGTATCGTTCAGCAGTTGCTAAAATATGGGTTGACATTAAAATACCTGCGCCATTTTCTTTCATCGTATTCATTAACTCTAATAGTGACTGGATGCCCAATGGATCTAATCCGACAAAAGGTTCATCAATAATATAGAGCGACGGCTCAACTAAAAACGCACACATAATCATTACCTTTTGCTTCATTCCTTTTGAAAAATGTGCAGGAAACCACTTCAACTTCTTTTCCATTCTAAATTCTTTTAGCAATGGTACTAGCCTCTCTTCAAAAGTTTCCTTTGTGAGACCATAAGCCATCGCAGTTAATTCTAGATGTTCTCTTAACGTGAGTTCTTCATATAAAATAGGCATTTCGGGAATGAAGCTATATTGCGCCCGATATTCTTCAGAGTCTTCTATCATGGTCTTTCCATTTATTTTAATTGTTCCGTTTCTCACATCCATTAACCCAATGATATGTTTAATCGTAGTACTTTTCCCAGCACCATTTAAACCGATTAACCCAACTATTTCATTACTATTTACCTCAAAAGATACATCATTAATGACAGGTCTTTTCGTATATCCGCCTGTCACACCGTTCAATTCAAGTAATGCCATTGTACATCTCCTTAAGTTTATAAAATTAACTATACTTAAGTATATTTTACCAAACAAAAAGAAAAAGAAACAATAATAAAAGCGGAAGTGCCTTGAACATTCCCGACAAGCACTGGAGTGAAATCACGTGAAGGCGCTATTTGCCTTCAGGGGATTTGACGAAGTGACCTCGAGGGAATAGGCACTGGAGCTAGAAAATAATAAAAGCGGAAGTGCCTTGAACATTCCCGACAAGCACTGGAGTGAAATCACGTGAAGGCGCTATTTGCCTTCAGGGGATTTGACGAAGTGACCTCGAGGGAATAGGCACTGGAGCTAGAAAATAATAAAAGCGGAAGTGCCTTGAACATTCCCGACAAGCACTGGAGTGAAATCACGTGAAGGCGCTATTTGCCTTCAGGGGATTTGACGAAGTGACCTCGAGGGAATAGGCACTGGAGCTAGAAAATAATAAAAGCGGAAGTGCCTTGAACATTCCCGACAAGCACTGGAGTGAAATCACGTGAAGGCGCTATTTGCCTTCAGGGGATTTGGCGAAGTGACCTCGAGGGAATAGGCGCTGGAGCTAGAAAATAATAAAAACGGAAGTGCCTTGATCATTCCCCACAAGCACTGGAGTGAAGGTGCTCCCTTTTAAAAACATCTTTAAATACATTTTCATCCATTTTTTACTAGTAAATAAAAAATTATTTTTTGTGTATATTGTTTTAAGCATTGGGTATTCTAAATTTTGAAGAGAGGGAAAGGTGTTAGCTAAGAAATTGAACTCCCGCTTTTCTAGTGGTGATTCAATCTAAAGGAATGAGGTGTCTGTGAAAGACAACTTTCTATGTTAGACACTGGACCTATTAGTTGCTTTTAATGACGTTTGTCAAAGAGGGGATGGTCATCTTGAACGAAGTGAGTTAACGACGTTCAAAGACTACATTCATAATGAGGTGTTTACAGAAGGCAATTTAGTCTTTGCATCTAATTAAAGATCCCTTACTTCAATGTAGGGTGTAATCACTTAGAATGCTCATCTTGAACAATCATTCTCACTTTTAAACACATCATTCATAAAACAAATGAGGTGTTTACGAAAGACACATTAGCTTTTTCACAACGTATTCAAAGCAAAACACAATATCCCTCATCTTCAATTCAGGATGCAACCTAAAAGGTTGTATCCTGTTTCTATTTCCAAACAAATATATGGTAAAATATAAAGAAATGTGCAAGCGACTTGACCATCTTCAATGTGCATATGAAAGTGCTTTTTACCTTTTATGAAATGGTAAAGTGACTTCTAGGGTGCAGCTAACCCACAAATACGCTTGCTTGTCTCTGATCAACAAATTAATGGAGGGGTAAGAACATGTCTGATTGCATTTTTTGCAAAATAATTAATGGTGAAATTCCTAGCGCAAAAGTTTTTGAGAATGAACACGTTATAGCAATACTTGATATTAGCCAAGTCACAAAAGGGCATACACTAGTTATTCCGAAAGTACATAAAGAAAATATTTTTGATTTAACACCTGACATTGCTAGAAACATATTTGAAGTAGTCCCAAAGATAGCTAATTCGATTAAAGAACAATTTCAACCTCTCGGATTAAATCTGCTTAACAACAACGGTGAAATTGCAGGACAAACAGTATTTCATTACCACATGCATATTATCCCTCGCTATGGAAAAGGTGACGGCTTTGGGGCAGCATGGAAGCCACATGGAAATGAATATAGTCAAGAGGATTTACAACAAATTGCACGTACCATCGCCTCTAACATACAATGATGTCTGTTAAGTAAGTCAAAAAAGGGAAACAACTTTCTAATTAGACAGAGCTAATAACATATGTTGTATTTTCTACAATGGCTGTTTTCACATTGATTGTTGTTTCTCGTACTAAGAATAATTATTGAGTTCTCATAAAACTCAGCATTCTGACATTATTTGTAACAATAGCAACAAAGTTTACGAAAAGAGCCAAACTATAGTTTATCTTCGCATTAATGTTGCTTTTCGTTTTGAGTTATAAACACGTAAACTGTCGCCTTCGTGGCATCTTTTCTATTTTTACAATTATTGAGTTCTCATAAAACTCAGCATTCTGACATTATTAGTAACAATAACAACAAAGTTTACGAAAAGAGCCTCTACAATTTAACAAGGTAATTAGCTACCATAATCTACCCTATATAGGATATTCTATTTAGGACAGATTATGGTTTTTATTATAAATAGGCTCATTGTGTAACGCTGTTTTCGCATTGATTGTCTTTATTATTGGAAATAAACACTCATACAACTTAAAATGTACCCTATAGAGTAGACACTTTAAAAAAGTCTCCCTATAGGGTACATTTTTGTATAATGGAGAAACACAA
>NZ_JAEUFG010000062.1 GCF_018588585.1 Bacillus sp. SM2101 | reverse complement strand
CTAAATAGAAAAAAGGTGAATTTGAGCTCACTCAAATTCACCTTTTTTATTTTTGAGGCTAGTTATGTCCCAGCCTCATTGTATGGACGTTGGTGTTGCTGCACCTTCGATTATTGTACAGCCGATTCAAAGAAAAAACGCTTTTCCAAAGAAGAGACATAATACTTAACTTATATGTAGTTTTTTTCTATGAAAAGAAATCGAGAAGCCCAAGTACTAGAGGAATTAGATCACCTAAAAATTGTAGTATTGCAATAGCGATATCCATATTTATCAAATCCTTTCTTTATTATTGAATAATATTATTATATAAGATAAATAAATTTTCGCAATATTTAAACTATAAAACAGGAGAATAAGACTAGCCTAATCGTTTTTACGATTTGTATAACTATGACAATATATTCATGTCGTTTGTTTGCATTATTGTATACCATAACCAAATCTAGTTTATATAATAGCTACATATGATACGTATTAATTATAAAAAATAAGCTTGTAAACTATGTAATTGTAGAACAAACAGACTAAATATTAGACTCAAAAAAAGGACATTTCTGTAGTAAAACAGAAATGCGCCTTTTTTCAGTGAAAAGTCAACATTCTATAAGCTTGTGTAATAGTAAAGTATTAAAAAATAACACAAAGATGCTAGATTAGTTAATATAATAGATCAAGAAGTATAAAACGGTTTATTCGTAGACACTAAGGGCTTAAATTTATGAGATCCTAAAAATAAAATTATTGAGGGCATTCTTAATAAGTAGTTATTGAACTCTTAATTGTGTGTAGTTCTTGATATATCCATCAAAATAATTTCGAAAATCGTCATTCTCTCCATAGTAAATTCTTGAAAAATCGAGTGTGAATTCTCGGAAGGAAAAAGAATCAGAGGTTCTTATTTTATGGTTAGATCCACTTTGAACGCTAAGATAGTTAGTGTTCCACCCTGCACCTTTTTTAAGAATTCCTTCTAAGCTATGTGATAACTCTACCACTTCATATTTATCATTATGGAACATCCAATCATTTTTTAAATCTTGATAAAGTAATACACCCTCCATATCCAGAATGTAATGTTCAGAATCAAAATCCATTGTATATTGTTTCAGTATCGACTTAGTATCACCTACTGAGCGAAGTTACAATTGGAATAGAACAACTCTCTGGCCAGATAGGTGAACTTAATATACAAAATGGCTATTTACATAAAAAGTTGAATGCCTGGTACAAAGATTTTTATGTTAAAAGAAAAAGTTTTTGAGTTGGAAGAAGAAATAATAAGATTAGAACATAAAAATAAGGTTTTGATTGAGGTGGGGTGATTATAAATAGAACAATAGTAATAACGACAAATTATAAGAACTATTCTGCAAGCATTCATGTTGGGAGGCGTTTCTTGGGATTATTGTTAATAAGAGATTGTTAGTTGATCAATTTAGTTATGCTTGTTGCGCTAATTAATATGGGTTATAGGGCGGCTAAATTTTGATGGTAATAGAATTACTGGTAAAACAATAAAGTAAATCCAAGCAAACAAAGAAATGACTAACGATATTATCATTTCGAAAATAAGAGATGATAATGATAAGACGCTTAATGAATAGCAAAATAGAAGAGCGAATAAAGCCCTAATCAAGATAAATTTAAGAGCAGATGCTTGAATAAATTTAAGAAATAATAAAGAAGGGACTACTAAAAAGAATACATAATAACCTTATAGAAATATTGGTATAGTAAAGTCTGTGAGCAGAGGAAACTCGTTGTCTTTATAATTTGGCCAAAATCTTTGTAAAAGTGAAAATGATAATAAAGATGAAATGAATATCCAAATATAGAATTTCATACAACTCCTCCTTAACTAATTAGTATAGTAGTAACACAGAAGGAAAATAAAATCGGATTAAAAAACCTATCATGAAATTCAAACAAATGAGTGTGTATTTTTCCTTATAGATCAGACTAAATAAGCAGTAGAATAAACACCCAGAACCTTGATATATTTCTAAGATAGATTTTCAAACGTTTTCCTCTGAACAGGTGTACCCACTCAGCTGTAAAATAATCCATGCCAAACAATCTAAATCCATCATGACGTCTTTTGTTAAGGATCTTTTCAAACTTTGTTGCTTACATTTGACGTAACTGGTGTGTTTTATATGATTTTCATAGTCTTTAAACAAGAAGAGATATCCAGAACGGTAGCTATTTGTGTTTAGCTCTTATTATGAAAAGTAATTGCTAAAACAAGTTGAATCACCCAAAATTACCCACATAAAAAAGATCATGTCACACATAAATAAGCGATTTTACCAATTATGTGATAAAGAAGAGAGTAAAAATAATACAATCCCAAAATAAACAATTTTGGGGTTACTTACACGTTTTACGGAGATACGTATCCAGTATATGTTCTTTTTAAATCTTCATTTAAGAAAGAAGTAAAAGTTCCTCATAATTTGAATGTCCCTATTATATATACTATCTACAAGCATGTAAAGCTTCATTTTAATGCTTAATAAAGTATTTTTTTTCATTATTTTCACTATACAGATGCTTTGCTGATTTTATCATAAACATCCATAATAGGTTGCTACTAGCTAAAGATTCTAGATTTTATATATAATGTATCCACATCATGGAAATGAGATAATCTTATAAATTTGAAGGGGGTCGTTTATATCTAATAAATGCTGTAGATCTTAGAACCATAAACAAGTAGTGATTCTAATTTAGTGTTTATTTTATGTATTTTGAAAAGTTAACTAAATGATAGGAGGATTTAACACGATGAAAAAATATTACATTGAATTGCCGTACATTGCTGTTTTAAAGGTGGAAGTTAACGCAGAATCAGGGGAAGAAGCACTCGAAAAATTAGCTGAGGCAGATAAAGTGAATATTTACAGAGACAAACTTGATGATATTTCTTTTATTGATGAAGATTGGAATTATCATGAACAAGTCACACAAAGAAGTATTCCAAATTCAACCCAGTATAATATGTTTATAGAAGAAGTGGAAAAAGATGACTTGATAAATGAGTAAAAAGATATATCATTAGGGCACTTATTAGCGCTGGTTTTATCTATTTCTGTTGAGATAATAGTAGTAGATGCTTTTACTTGAATGACTGATTCACCAAGGGAGAATTATGAAGTCGGAGTGAATGCAGTTCATGTCAAGGAGTTTGATGTTTGTTTAATAGGGGAATAAAGTTATTTAACTATGGCGCTTTTTAGTAATCATACTGAGAGCGTTTTTCTTTACGTTTTGAGTAGATTTATTATAAATCAGGATATTTTTGGACTTAGCTTAAAATCGGTAGAAATAAACTTATTCGACACTATTGGTGATGGGGAATAAAAGAAGATTGCCAGCGGTTACGTGATGTCATCAACATCATTCCTATCACATGAAGGTATCTACTTGTTTTACTAAAAAACATATAATTCTATAAAAGCTAATGTATATGTGTTTTTACATCTTATATAGTTACGTTTTTACAATTACATTGAATAATTATTTATATTTGGGCTGTGAATAGTTTCTAGCTATTTAACTTTTATCATTAAATATTTTTATTAATTATAAGAATAATCAGAAAAAATGTAGGCTAGATTACATTTTATTTCTTTAAATACAGGTATGCTATATAAAGTATTACTTATTATTGCAGCTGTAGTTTTAATAATGATCATGTAAAAAAATTAAAGGAGGGATTGATATGAAGTTGCCTTTACAAAAAGCTTTAATTGCAGGAAGTATTGGCGGTATCGCCGGAGGGATTGCATTCGGAATTGTAATGCAACTTATGGGGAAAATGCCAATGATTGCATCAATGGCAAGTAGTGAAAGTCTAGCTGTAGGTTGGGTTATTCATTTGCTTATTAGTGTAATTTTTGGTGTATCATTTGGGGGGTTAGCTATAATTGTAAAAAATATTTGGCTACTTACTGTGATCTTTACAATTGGTATATGGATTTTAGGTCCATTAGTCGTTATGCCATTAATGATGGGAATGGGAACAAATATAGTAAATGCATTTACTCCCGATCAACTTATGAATCTAATGACACATCTATTCTTCTCAGTAGTGGTAGCTATTGTTTATAAATTTACTGTCTCAGAATCGAAGGAAAAGACCGTATCAGCTTAAACATTATATAAAACTAAACATTCACTTCTCAACTATTCAAGAGGGGTGAGTGTTTTTTATCATGAATTTATTATTTAATATAGAATGGATAGGGTCATTTGACGGAAATTGAGGGGTAGGGAGGAAGTGTTTGAGAGATGATAGCTATGTTTATAGATCATGGTGGTACTATTAAATATGAACATAAAATTTAAATTATGTTATAATTCCAAGGAATACTCCAAACATAGCGACTAAATGGAGTGATACATTGTTGAGTTATTTAAAAGTATACAAAAGTGCTATACAGGGGACGAATGCCTAAGTCAGTGATCTAAGTAGAACACCTACTAATGGAAGGTGGAGATGTCCGTCTTACAGTGGTTGATACAAATAAACAAAATCAATCGTGGTCCGGATATTTAGATGAAATATGCTAAATTGAAGTTGGAACTAGAAGTAATCGCTGAATAGAGTTTGGCGGTGAATTGGTTAAGTCGCTTAGAAAGCCTGAAGCTACATCAGTAGTAAAAACAAAACGGAACCCTGCCTCCAAAGATTAAATAAATTAATCTTGGAGGTAGAGCACTTGAGTAGAAAATCAGAAAATACAGCGTTTCAGTGTGAAAATTGTAGAGAACAAGTTACACCATTAACTAATGGTAGTTTTAGAAATCATTGTCCTTACTGTTTGTATTCAAAACATCTAGATATCCAACCAGGTGATCGGGCAAGTGATTGCTATGGACTAATGGTACTGATTGGGCTTGATTATTCTAACAAGAAAGGCTATCAAATTGTTCATGAATGTACAAAATGTGGTAAGGTTGGTAAGAACAAAGTTGCCACAGATACACTGCAAGAAGATCAAATAATTAATTATATGAAATCAATAGTTTAATAACATTCTACCTGCTATGTTTGGAGTTTAAATTTTAGTTTGTCATAATACCTTTTCTTCGTTGTTAAGGCTACTTTCACACAAGCTGTTGCTTTTCCTACTAAGATAAATCAGGTTCCATCTAGTGTTCATGGAATCTTATCTGAAACCTCTATAGGTCGAGTAATACCTCATCTACCTGTCTGTATAAAAAAGTAGTGGCATCTTCACAAAATGAAGCAATGAAAAACATTGTTTTTTTGAACCAAAAAAGTAACGAGACAGTGAAGCACAAAAAATAGACCACTAGAATGAACTGCACCCCAATTGTTAGACAAAACTAACAACGGAGGTGCAGTTTTTAATGACAAAGTATTCCTTAGAAACTA
>NZ_JAEUFG010000061.1 GCF_018588585.1 Bacillus sp. SM2101 | reverse complement strand
GTAATATTTATCAAAATTCAACACATTATTTAGACTTAAAATGTTATTGAGCTAACCGGGTTTTTGAGGACTGTTATTATTCTCTTTTTGAATTCGAGTCTTTGACCATATGGCGCATATCTGAAATATAGATATGTGCCATTATCCATTTTAGGGCCATTATCTTGAAGACTTGAATTCGAGATAAATCAGATAGTATATAATAGAACAAACAAATGATGGCTAATTATATTTCATTTTGATGAGATGGATTTTATGTATAAAATAAACGATATGAGGTCGTCCATTTACATATGATGAAGACTACCAATGGCAGGAACTTGAAGGCGTTAAGTAGTGTTCTAAGGGTACGGGTGAAACTGCTAAGTCAGTTAACAAGTATTGGGATATTACTATAGAATTTAATGGCAATAAGGTGTATTCTGGAAATTACTTGTTTGACCCTAAATTAGTTGTTGGGGAAGACGGGTGTCATTCATCCTTATCTAATATTAACACTAACACTTATTTTAAATCCCGAAACTCAGTTACCATATTAGGTAGAAGTTGGAAAAAATAATGGGAATTTGGAGGTTATTGATGACTGTAGATATGAGTGTTAAATGTCACTTATACGGTAATAGGTTTTCAGCAAAAAAAGTAGAAGAACTAACAGGGTTAACCTTAGATAACAAGTTGGAAATTGGGGAAATAGCAACAAGAGGTAGATACAAAGGAACGCCTAGCCCATACGGAAACGGGGAACTATCGCCTCCAAGTGAATATAAAGAATGACTTCGGACTGGAATGGATTTCTTTACTGATGAAAGAGTATATAAGTGTCTTTCACCATTGTGGTGCAGAAAATATTGATTTAGTTATTGGTGTCTTTTATGAGGGGCAATGCAATTTTACCTTGCCGTCAAAAGCATTAAAGCTAATCGGTGAAATGGGGATAGATTTATTAATAAGTTGTTATGAGAGTTAATCTCTTATTACGTTAACGGGCGCAAAAGTTAAATTAAAGGATCACCATTTTGGTGGTCTCAGACCGTAGACAACCCCCACCTTCACTATATGTAAAAGTGGGGGTTTGTCTACGGTCTGAAGTATTCTCTATTTCAGAGAATACTTTTTAGTGTTATAGCTCCTACTCGGTAACTACGGATGCTGACAAAATTCTATGTACTTATTGGATTATTATTAATTTCTATTTTACTAACCATTTTTCATGACCGACTATTAAAACGGGATGAGAGCGTATCTGTAACAGGGCTTTCATAATAGTTAGCCTCATGAATTGTGGATCAAATAAAAAAAATGAAAATTCATTCAATGGTACTTGCAACTCACTTAAATATTGCATACAATAAAAAACAAATCATATTTAATGCATTGAAAAGGAGTAATAATGAACTGCTTTCGTTATTAGAGAGTTGACGGGTGGTGAAAGTCAACCGAAAGGGTCATGAACTCGCCTTGGAGTTGTAAACATGAAATGAGTAGTGTTTACCGTTCGTCCGCGTTAAGGACTTTGAGCCGAGTGTACTTTCTATTGCACTAATTTGGGTGGTACCGCGGGAGATAAAACCTCTCGTCCCATGTATTTACATGGGACGAGAGGTTTTTTGTGTTATATCAAGCGTGCTACATCCACATGTTAAGCAGTAGAGCAGTCGGTTTATACATCTATAATCGATGTTATTTTTACTTAAAAAGGAGGAATAAACATGAGCTATAACCATGGCGAAATTGAAAAAAAGTGGCAACACTACTGGGAAGATCACAATACATATAAAACAACTGAGGATGCTGACAAGCCAAAATTTTATGCGCTTGACATGTTCCCGTATACTTCAGGGGCTGGTCTACATGTTGGACACTCTGAGCCATTTACAGCAACGGACATTCTTTCAAGAATGAAGCGTATGCAAGGCTATAATGTCCTTCATCCAATGGGATGGGATGCATTTGGTCTTCCAACAGAGCAATATGCGCTTGATACAGGAAATGATCCCGCAGAATTTACAAAAGTGAATATTGATAACTTTCGTAGACAAATTAAGTCTTTAGGTTATTCTTATGATTGGGGTCGTGAAGTGAATACGACTGATAAAAATTATTATAAATGGACACAGTGGATATTCACGAAGCTATATGAAAAAGGGCTGGCCTATGTTGATGAGGTTCCGGTTAACTGGTGCCCTGTACTAGGGACAGTTTTAGCAAATGAAGAGGTTATTGATGGGAAAAGTGAACGTGGTGGCCACCCTGTTGAGCGTCGACCAATGCGTCAATGGATGCTAAAAATAACTGCCTATGCGGATCGTTTACTTGAAGATCTTGAAGAATTGAACTGGCCAGAAAGTATAAAGGATATGCAAAGGAACTGGATTGGTCGTTCAGAGGGTGGAGAAATCACATTTAAGATTGATAGACACAACGAAACATTGGATGTATTTACGACTCGTCCTGATACCATCTTTGGAGCAACATACGCAGTGCTAGCACCTGAACACCCCTTAGTAGAAAAGATTACAACTTCCGACCAAAAAGTAGAGGTTGAGACTTATATTGATTCCATTAAATCAAAAAGTGACCTTGAACGGACAGATCTTGCGAAAGACAAAACAGGTGTTTTTACAGGTGCATACACGATTAACCCTGCTAATCGAAAAAAAATACCGATTTGGATTGCTGATTATGTGCTTATGGGTTACGGTTCTGGAGCCATTATGGCAGTGCCAGCTCATGATGAGCGTGATTATGAATTCGCTCAAAAATTTAATTTATTAATTGAAGAAGTAGTAGCAGGTGGGGACATAACAAAAGAAGCATATACAGGTGACGGAAAGCACATTAATTCTGGGTTCTTAGATGGTCTTGACATAGAAGAGGGAATCAAAAAAGCTCTGACTTGGCTTGATGAAAACGAAATTGGAACTAAGAAAGTCACATATCGTCTACGTGATTGGCTATTTAGCCGTCAACGCTATTGGGGTGAACCAATTCCAGTTATTCACTGGGAGGATGGAACAAGTACAGTTGTACAAGAAAAAGACCTTCCACTACAACTACCAAAAACAACGGAAATAAAGCCATCTGGTACAGGAGAATCTCCGCTTGCTAATATTGCTGAATGGGTGAATGTTGTAGATCCTGAAACAGGAAAAAAAGGACGTCGTGAAACAAATACAATGCCTCAGTGGGCGGGCAGCTGCTGGTATTACCTACGCTATATCGATCCAAATAACACAGAACAACTAGCTGATCAGGAAAAGCTGAAGGAATGGCTTCCTGTGGATATGTATATTGGGGGATCTGAGCATGTTGTTCTTCATTTGCTCTATGCTCGTTTCTGGCATAAATTCCTTTATGATATTGGGGTTGTTCCTACAAAAGAGCCATTCAAAAAATTATTCAATCAAGGAATGATTTTAGGGGAAAATAATGAAAAAATGAGTAAGTCAAAAGGTAATGTTGTTAATCCAGATGAAATTGTAGAGAGTCATGGTGCTGATACGCTTCGACTTTACGAGATGTTTATGGGGCCTCTTGATGCTTCTATTGCTTGGTCTACTACAGGTCTTGACGGTGCTCGCCGTTTCATTGATCGTGTATGGCGTCTAATAGTTAAAGACAATGGAGAACTAAGTAGTAAAATTAGGGATAAGAACGATGGAAAACTTGAAAAAGTGTACCATCAAACTGTTAAGAAAGTCACAGAAGACTATGAAGCTCTTCGATTTAATACAGGGATATCTCAATTGATGGTATTCATTAATGATGCTTATAAATCAGAAGAACTCCCGATAGAATACATGGAAGGGTTCATAAAGCTTCTTGCGCCAATCACCCCTCATATTGCAGAAGAGCTATGGAGTAAGTTAGGAAATAAACATACAATTACATATGAGGAGTGGCCTACTTACGCCGAGGAAAAGCTTGTAGACATTGAAGTTGAGATTGTTGTTCAAATAAATGGGAAGGTTCGTGCGAAATTGTTGGCTTCCCATGAAGCAAACAGTGAGGAACTTAAGAAACAAGCACTGGAAGAAATACAAGAAACGATTGAAGGCAAAACGGTTCGAAAAGTAATTGTTGTACCTGAAAAACTTGTTAATATTGTAGCGGATTAATAATAATGAAGCAGGAATACCTGCTTCATTATTATTAATCAAGAGAAAAAACTAAAAAAAGAAATCACTCTCGATGAAGCAATATTTTTTAATACTGTTTTGTTTGTATAATATAACATAGGTCATTAACTTCATCATTAGCTCCCTAGCCGACACCAAAAGGTTAAGGAGTACATAACTTAATTTACATAGCATTTGCATAAGTGCATAACCTCACATAGCCTTTAATCATCGGAGTAGGGGTTTTTTTATTTTGCATTTAAAATATACTTGTACATAAAAGAAAAGATAATTTCGTCCTAGGGCGTTCTAGGTAGGCTAATTATTTGGAGCTCTCAAATAGTGAAATTGCTGACAATCTAGGTCTATATAAAGCT
Source organism: Bacillus sp. SM2101 (assembly GCF_018588585.1). Taxonomy (NCBI): domain Bacteria; kingdom Bacillati; phylum Bacillota; class Bacilli; order Caryophanales; family Bacillaceae; genus Bacillus; species Bacillus sp. SM2101. The sequence goes on along the minus strand of NZ_JAEUFG010000061.1, from coordinate 949 downwards.
GCAGTTGATAATCGGTTGTATCGAGGTAAGATTATATTAGCCACAATGGTTAAATGTGGAAGTTTATTAACTTGAGTTATTAGACGTAGCAGAAATAGAAAAGGCACGTGTGAAACAACATTTACTTAAAAAACGCAAAGAATTACCGATTTGGCGTAATTTTGCCGTTGCTGCTGTTATCACTGTTGGAGCAAGTTCAACAACAGGTTTTGCATTCCCGACTCTTTCATCACAAATTCCTTTTATAGATAATATAATTAATTATTTTAATAATGAAGAGCAACATTACAAAAATTTTGAAATCTTCTCTACTGATATTGGTCTTGCGCAGACGGATAATGACGTTACGGTCATGATTGATAACGCGGTATACGACGGCACGAACATACAGTATCGTTTGCAGTTGAAGCAAATCATAATTTTGGAAAAACGATGAAAATGAGTGGGGGAAACTATTTTAATTGTCATTGGTGAAACCGGTAGTGGTGGTGTTTCACTTGATAATGGGAAGGCCTTTGAAGGAACGACAATATTCGGTACAATACAAGAAGGTGCTAGTCAGCTTATCATTCAACCAGTTGAAATCGTAAGTCTAATGTCTGGTCAAGGTCATATCGAAATTGAGCTCGATCCGATTGTTATTGAGTTGAAATAAAGGAAAACGTAAAAATGTTATTCCACAATATGGCGCAAATCTGACATAATGATTTGCGCACTTCTCATTTTAGGACATGATTGTGGACTAGTAAAATTAATATTTGCTATCAGAATAAGATAGTGAACAAGTGTACTTAAGCTAAAGAAGCAGATAGAAAAAATTTCTTTAAAATAATTATAAAAATTTCGTATGATTAAACTATCTTAATTCGTCCTATATATAGGAGGTGAATATGATGGAGAATCTACAAACTATAGGTGAAGAGACTAAGGACATATGGGGGAAGTATTG